>JBCCNG010000032.1:0-15045 GCA_039025955.1 Cyanobacteria bacterium P01_C01_bin.72
CTGCTCCTGTCCTTATGATTGGGGCAGTAAGCAATATCTAAACCGCGACTATTGTAATCTAGCGTCACTCGATAGCTTTGACTACCCAAGACTTCGGCAATGAGAGATTGTCCACGCTGCCAAACCCGTCATACATGACCATTGTGATAATAAGCCTGTCCCCTCTGCCAGGATCTATCGGTAGCCTGTTGGCGGATGACTGCTTGACTAAGGCGGGGGATAGACATCAGACTTTCCCAAAAATCTCTATGGGTTGAGTCCATAACGTCTCCAGTGAGGAAATCAATTTTTACTGAGATAGGTTTATTTTTGTTACTCGGAGTTGCGATCGCCAGTTTTCCTAGTACACTTTTTAAAAAATAGCTAGGATGTGGTTATTTATTCTCCTTGCCATCTCGCTCATTTCAAGCTTAAAACATAAAAACTTACACTTATTTTTCCAACAATAACCAAAAGTTAGCTTATCTTCTGAATATCATTATTTGATCTGTAGCCTAATACATAAAATTTATGACTAATCCATCTCCTCCAGAATCACAAAATCCTATTCCTGAACGTCGCCGAAGACCCGCAACAGGAGTAACTTTTGATGAGATGATCGCGATTATTGTCGCTTTTTCGACTATTGGTACTATCCTGTTTTGGTCTATGGGTGGCAAAAATAGTAAGCTGGCTAATAATCTTGGTTTGGGAGGCGGTACTAGCCTACTTTCATCAGAGGAAACAACCGATACAGGTCTGGGTTTTGGCGGTATCCTGGCAGATGACGCAGATGTCAATGCTAGTTTGGGCGACCAAGATTTAGAGCAAGAAAATCGTCAACTACTCACTGAGCTTGAAGAACAAGACCGACCAGTAGCATCTATTCCCCCCAGTAGAACTGCCGAACCACTAGCTAGAAACGAAGCCAAAAAATCATTCTCCCTTGATTCTGGCGCTAAACTAGCTCCTCTCGCGGGAGTTGCAACTCTTCCTGCTCTAACTGGTAAGTCAAGCAAGACAGATGTTGCAGGGCAAGCGCCCAGTGAAGTTAAAACTGAAGTAAGTGATATTGATGCTCCACCAGAGGTAGAGCCACCAGTGGCTGCTGCACCAGAAACTACGGAAACAGCACAAGTAGAACCCACGCCAATTACCCCCGAAACAACCGAAATGCCCGAGGATGTTGTGCCTGATTATTGGGCATTTCCTTTTGTCAAGCAAATGAGAGACAAGGCATTAGTACCTGAACTAGCCAAAAATCAAGAATTTGAACCCGATACCCTAATCACCAGAGCAAGTATGGCTACTTTAGTCAGTCAGGCTTTTGCGGAGCAGCCCAAAATCAAGAGTGCCAAAAAATTCACTGATGTTAGCAATCAAAATGCGATCGCGGCAGATATTGACCAGGCAGTTAGTACTGGCTTTATGCAGGGTTACTCCGACGATGAATTCAAGCCCCAAGAAAACATTCCCCGCTATCAAGTATTGGTCACTTTAGCTACAGGATTAGGTCTAGAGCCATCTCAAGATGCCGACCAAATTTTGCAACAGTTTGGCGATAGTTCTAATATGCCTGATTGGGCAAAACAACAGGTAGCAGCAGCTACGGAAGCAGGGCTGGTAGTTAATCCTCCCGACGCTCCCAGCGGCTCTTTAACTCCTGAAAGATCAGCAACCAGAGCAGAAGTGGCAGCGATGATTCATCAAGCTTTAGTCAAAACTGGTAAGCTAGAAGCTATCGAATCTGAATATATTGTCAAACCGTAGAAATATTCTAGCTACTAAATAATTACCACTTAGCATGTTCTAAACTGTTAGGTAATTTTAAACAGAAAACAATTTTTGTGATTTATAAACAAGACCCCAAGATTAATCTATGGGGTTTTTTAATGTGTAGATATAGCTAGTGTTTAAATCACTCACTACCTACTACCTACTACCTACTACTTCGTTATACAGGTTAACTTTATGTCTGCTCCACCGATTCAATGGTACCCAGGTCACATTGCCAAAGCTGAAAGGCAGTTAAAAGAACAGCTGAGAAAAGTAGACGTAGTATTAGAAATACTCGATGCGAGAATTCCTTTAGCTTCCCACCACCCGCAAATAGATAGCTGGATTGGTACTAAGCCTAGAGTTACCGTCTTAAATCGTGAGGACATGATTTCCGAAGCGGCTAAACAAAAATGGTCTAGCTGGTTTAAATCTCAATTAATACAGCCATATTTCGCCAATGCCAAACAGGGTAAAGGTATCAAAGCGATCAAATCTGCGGCTCAAAAAGCTGGGGTAGCAATGAACCAAAGAAGGCGCAATCGCGGAATGCGCCCTCGTCCTGTGCGAGCAGTAGTTATCGGCTTTCCTAACGTAGGCAAATCAGCCCTGATCAATCGCTTAGTTGGCAAAAAAATCGTGGTTAGCGAACGTCGTGCGGGGGTAACGCGGCAGTTACGATGGGTCAAAATATCATCAGAAATAGAATTGCTCGATGCTCCTGGTATTATTCCTTGGCGACTAGAAAACCAGCATGATGCTGTTAAATTAGCCATTTGTGAGGATATTGGACAAGCTTCCTATGATAATCAGGTTGTGGCAGCAGAAGAGATTGATTTACTAATCAAACTAGGTCACGACAAGGTTTTACAGTCTAGATTTAACTTTGACTTTGACCCTAGCTCAATTACAGGAGAGGCATTTATACAGGATGTGAGCGATCGCTCTTTTAAAGGGGACAAAGAACGAGTTGCGCGCCAGATCCTTTATGATTTTAGGACAGGAAACATGGGCAAAATTGCCTTGGAGTTGCCACCCTCTTTAAGTAAGGAGTAAGGAGTAAGGAGCGTGAAATATAGATGTTTGTTGTTAATCGTGGTTTTGTTGTTTTCGTTTATACCGATCGCCAATGCTTCTAATACTTCAATGTGTCGTCAGCGTTTCGGACAAGAAATCTGCATTCTCAGGTTAAAGCGCAGTGCGAAAAATTATTGGGAATATCGAGCCAAGGTTAGTGCTGATGGGAAAAAACAGAAAGATGTGGAAATTTATAACTGTCGCGATCGCACTTTAATCCGCAAAGGGAAATATCCAATTCCTTTTAGAGAGAATAGTCCAGGAGAGCTAGTCTGTAAAACCTTCCAGAAACAGACTAATACTTATCGTCCTGGAAAATGGTAATTGCCTATTGGTGACAAGTCAAGGTTGTGTCTTAACTTGTCACCAATGGCTGATAGCTGATAGCTGATAGCTGATAGCTATATGCGAAGCGGTATCCTTTAGGACGAGCAGACACATCTTGTATTTTATGATTCAAATCAGCAACGATTAATAATGCTTAACTAAAACTCCTGGCTCTTTTTGAATTGGCAAAACGTCTAGAGTATCAGTTTGAGAACAATATTGTAGATCCTCATCACCATTTAACTTCAGGAGGCGTTGTCCGTGGCTACATTGACGAAAAGCATTGAGCAAATTATCTTTCCACTGTTCATAAAGGGCGATCGCGCCAATAACCTCATCGTTACCAATTAAGTCCGTGATTGAGATATCACTCTGTTGCAAAATTGATTGAGCGATCGCTCCTGCGCAGGCAGTATCTTCTACAGAATAGTCTCCTTGCCAACCTGAACCCACAATCCAAACTGTTTCTGGCTGTGTTTCCAGCAAATAGTTGACTGCTGCTTGACGATTAACCTGCGCGGCGGTAATTACCTGGGGTGACTTCTCCACTCTATTGAGGGCGCGAGTACCGTTGGTAGTGGTTAAAAACAGTCTTTTATCCTTGACTACGGCTGGTTTACATGCCAGAGGAGAGTTACCCAAATCAAATCCTTCGACCATTACACCACTCCGTTCACCAGCCCGAAGACGCTTATCTGCCGACCATGATTCTGATTGACGCATCAGTTCTTCTATGTTACTAAATGCTTGGACGGCTTCAGCACCTGCATCGAGAGCGGTGGCAATTGTGCTGGTGGCTCTCAAAACATCAATGACGACAGCACAATCGGGAAGTAGTTCGGGGGGAGTTCTCTCAGGAGTATGATAAACAAATAATTTCACGCTGGCACAGATAAATTAAGTTAAATGAGCTAAGTACGGTTTATAAAAACTTCAGCAATTATACGTTATTTACCTTACCCTCACCGCACCTACTGCAAATACTATTTTGCTCACTAGTGGCAGCAGCTAAATTAGGCAGAATAATTTTTGTCCTACCGTCTAAGTTAACTCTACTCCATAATTTAATGTATTCCTGGAAGCGAAATCATGGAAAATAGCGATTATCAGAATCACAGACTCAAATGTAGTTTGGGCTGGTTAGCTCAATTACAGCAGTTTACGAGTTTACTTTTGGCAGCAGCAATTATTACTTTGCCCTGTCAGGTATTTTTGTTAGCTAATCCAGCGATCGCCCAGGGAATTACTCAATCGCCTTCTTTGAGTAAAAATACGATCTATGTTAACTCTCAGCGCGGTGATGACTCTCAAACGGGGAAAAAACTGTCTCCACTCAAAACTATTACCCAGGCTTTAAAAATCGCCAAGACTGGCAGCAAAATCCAACTAGCCAGCGGCACATATAGCGAAGATTCGGGGGAAACCTTTCCTTTGATTATTCAAAATAAAATTATCCTGCAAGGAGATTCCCGCAACCAGGGATATAAAACAATTATTGTCGGAGACGGTTACTTTGTTAGTCCCACTGGTGCAGGACAAAATGTGGCGATCGCCGCTGTCAAAGATGCAGGGGGAATCATCGGTATTACGGTGACGAATAATCATAGTCGGGGACATGGTTTGTGGGTCGAATCTGCAAGTCCCAAAATAATCAGCAACACCTTTACCCGCAGCGGAAACACAGGGGTTTCCTTAAATGGCAAGAGTTTTCCCCTAGTAGAAGATAATTACTTTTACAACAATTCTGGCAATGGTCTACTTGTCTACGGAACTTCCCAACCCCAGATTAAACAGAATACCTTTGAACAGACTGGCTTTGGTATCAGCTTGGTGCAAAACTCCGTCGCGCAAATTGATGGCAACATCTTTGATGGCAATCGCATCGGCATCATCTTGGAGGGAAACTCCCAGGGAATTCTCCGCAACAACGAAATTATCAATTCTGCGGAATCTGGCTTAACGGCGATCTCTAAATCTCGTGTTGATTTAGGTACAGATAACGCACCTGGCAACAATGTTTTTCGCAGCAACAAAAAGCTCGACATTCAAAACGCTACTGACGAAGAAATTGTGGCAGTCGGTACAGAGAGCAACGGTAAGACTCAAGGTAAAGTCAATTTTGATAACGGAACTTTTATTGCGACCCAGACCAAAGAAATTCCTACTCCTACTATAAGAGATTTATTTCCTTTACCCGCACGTCGTCAAACCGTTTTGCGTCCCATACCCCAATCAAGCATTAAACCAGCCATCGAACCACCTCCAGCTAACTTACCAGCACCGCCCCCTGTTCTCGCTAGCAACAAAGGCAACAAGGAATTAGTATTTAACCCATCTACTTCCAATGCCACCATGATCCTCGATCTCGAACCCGTACCCTATCCACCCAATATCAGCCGTCCAGCAACTAATACAGCACCAGTCAAATATAAAGTTTTAGTCGAAGTCCTCAACGAAAGAGAAGCAAATGAAGTGCGATCGCTCTATCCAGAAGCTTTCTCTACTGTTTATCAGGGAGAATCTTGGCTTCAGGTGGGAGCATTTAGCAACCGAGATAAAGCCAAAAGAGCCGAACAAAACTTAGTTAATCTAGGTTTAGAAACCTACTTCTTAGAATAAAATAAAGCAAGTATTTTTTAAGCTAAACCTACTACCTACTACCTACTAACAATCTCCAGCCGAAAGCATAAGGAAATTAATTAGAACAACATAATTCCCCAAGGAAATAATGACCACCATTGTTAAGCACCGTCGTACAGGTAACGAGTACATTTTGCTAGGCATTAACCCTGAGACAAATAAAGCCAATCCCTCCCGTTTTATCAATGAGCTTTTTAATCAGGAAAAATCCGAGGTTTCTTATTCGGCGACTGTTTGCGATGCTCAGGGCAATATTTTTCTCGCTTATATTGATGATCTAATGGTAATCGAAATAGACGGTGTTAAGCCTGCGGCGATCTTACCAGAAGTCAATTACCAAGCTGTAGATCGATCGCCCTCTGCTGAGTCTAGCGATCGCGAATTTGATGAGAGGGAATTTGATGAGGATGAATTTGATGAGGATGAATTTGGCGACGAAGAATTTTCCGAGGAAACTGCATCTGAGCCAAGACCAACCATTGTTACTCCTCCCCCCCAAGACGCTACTACAGATAGCCTCGATGCTCCGCAACAGGACGATGATGATGACGATTGGATTTAATTTTTATCTTCCTAATTCCACTAACCACTAACCACTAACCACTAACCACTACCTAAAAAACATCAAGCGACAAATTCAGCTAACCTTTTCACTCCCTCTTTAATTGTGTCTAAATCGGTGGCGTAAGAGAAACGGATACAGGTATCATTACCAAAAGCGATACCAGGAATAGCCGCAACTTGTTTTTGGTCTAGTAATTCCTTACAAAATTCAAACGAGCCGATGCCTGTTTTGGAGATATCAACAAATAGATAAAATGCGCCATCAGGTTTGGGACAGCTTAATTTAGGAATATCGTTAATTGCCTGATACATATAGCTACGGCGTTCGGCAAAAGCCCGCAGCATTGTTTGTACACATTCTTGAGACGATTTCAAAGCAGCGATCGCACCATACTGAGCAAAAGTGCAAACATTCGAGGTACTATGACTCTGGATTCTGGTCATCGCCTTGATAACTTCCGAAGGGGCGGCGGTATAGCCCACACGCCAGCCTGTCATCGAATGACTTTTAGCGAAGCCGCTACAGGTAATAGTACGGGCAAAAATTTCCTCATTAATCGAGCCGATGCTGAGATGCTTGGCATCGTCGTAAAGAATTTTCTCGTAGATCTCGTCAGATACAACCAAAATATCGTGATCAACAATTACTTGTGCTAGGGCTTTTACCTCATCGGGGCTGTAAACTATCCCTGTGGGATTGGAAGGAGAGTTGAAGATAAATAACTTTGTTCTGGGGGTAATTGCCTCTTTTAGCTGTTCGGGAGTAATTTTATAGTCATTCTCTGCCAAAGTATCAACAATTACAGGCGTACCATCAGCTAGTTTTACCATTTCGGGATAGCTTAACCAATAAGGAGCAGGAATAATCACCTCATCGCGATAGCTGATCAAAACCTGCATTAAATTAAACAGAGAAAACTTCCCGCCATTAGTAACAATGATATTCTCTGGCTGGTAGTTGAGATTATTATCTTCCTGAAGTTTTTTGGCGATCGCTTTGCGTAATGCCAATTCGCCTGCCGCCGCACCATAACGGGTTTTACCCTCATCAATAGCAGTTTTAGCCGCCTCGCAGATGTGTTCGGGGGTAGGAAAATCTGGTTCTCCTGCGCTAAAGCTACAGACATCAATCCCTTCAGCCTTCATTGCTTTCGCTTTTGCGGAAATTGCTAAGGTAATTGAAGTCGATACGTAGTTGGCTCTAGCTGCTAATTCCATTTAATTCAAACTCAAGATACAAGATATACTTTTGTGCTGCACCCACAGGACTATTATCTAGTGTCGCAAAGACTAATCAGCTTAACCGATATCCTGGAATTTTTCTTTACATTTGTATCGATTGTCAGCATTTCTAGATTTATTTATTGCAGACCATGTTCAGTTTGTATCTGCTACACCTTATCAATCTAAAGCCTTTTCTAGCAGCTTGAATAAGGCTTAATTTCTGAGTTAAAGCGATCGCTCTATCGCTATTTTAAAGTTTGTCTAAATTCATGGATATTGTAAAAGCGATCGCTTTTATCAGGCGATCGCTTATTGGTCAAAACTAGGGTTGCGAGATTAAGATTTGATCAAAACTTTAGTCAGAAAAGAAAGAAGCCAACACTTTTGTTTCTAATGTAGTCTGGAAGCCAGAATCAACAGGAGGAATTAATAAATCTTGAGTTCCTTGACCTCCTCCACCAGCGACACTAACAATTGTAAATTGTGCCGCTTGTTCCTCAGGAGCAAAAACGTTTTGGAAATCGATAGGAACACTGATATAGTAATCAGGATTATTGGGGTCGTAAAGATTTGCGGGGATGGTCAACTGGATATTTCCATTGTCTAATTTAGCTGCCGTAATACCAGGCAAAACATCAGTATTGTTACCTGAAGCTAGAGTTTCCAGATTATAGTCAGTAAAATCTGTTCCTGCTAAAGATATATCAATTTCGACAGTGGCGGTAGACTCAGATTTTCCATTAATCCGTACAGGAAGAAAATAGACGCTATTGCCCTGGGGGCTTATTTCGCTAATATTGGGATTAACTAAATCGACAATTGGCGAGAGCTTGATTTGAATATCATCGAGAAAATTACCAATAGTATTATTACCGCCACCAGTACTCTTCGATTGAAAAGCGAAACGATATTTTTGCGAAACTTCGGGTCCTGTCCAGGTTCCAAAATACTTCACCCATCCGTTTGGCAGGGCTGTTTTAGAATCACTATTAGCTGCATTGCCCAAAGCAGGATTGATGGCGGAAATACTGCCATTTCTGGAAGTCTCCAGATTAGCTGAGTAAAGCTTCGTGCCATTAAAAGTTGCTCCTGTCCAGGTCGCAGGATCGGAAATAAACACTTCGGCTACATCAGCTATATGATCTTTTGAGCGTCCACGGTGACTAGCAGACCAAGGTATCGTTTCGTTGGAGAATACCAAAATATCTTGATAAAGTGCCGAATCAGCCTGGGCATTTAGTTCAGCAAATTGACTGCCGCTGGGTGCAAATACGTTCTGGAAACCATTGACCCAAAGTTCGACTAGATGTTTAAAAGGATTACCGTTCGCATCCTTATATCGAGAATTACCAGCTCCCGAATAGCCTGTAGTTGGATGAGTAGAAAACCATCCTTGAAGAGTTGCGTCATTGCCAGGAATATAGCTATCTAAACTTTTCCAATTTCTATCCCTGTAAGCAGGATATTCAAAGCTAGGATTAACCAGAGTTCTGGAGGGTACTGGAGGATTCGGTGCTGCAATCTTCGGCGCGGTGGCATTACCTTTGATCCCCCCCAAAGCTAAAATGGCGATCGCCAGTAGTCCGCTACGACTCAATTTAGACAAATTCGTTAATTTTGACATTTCTATTCGATTCTTTTTAAGCTAATATCGTTTGTTTAAGGTTAATTATTTCTGTGGAATTTAAGAATAGCAAGACATAAAAACAATTGTAAATTGTTATTAACACGGTTTTAAAGATGAAGAATATAATTTTTTCCAGCTTTAATTATGAAATTTAAATAAAGTTAAAAGTAAGCAAGAATATACCAAGAATAGATAATGAAAATCTATGTGTTTTTACTGATATAGCATTACGTGTAAAGGTTGGAAAATAATAAAATCTAGAACAGATATTGCTTTTGATTTGTCATCCTTCATCCTTGTGAGCAGATACATTAGCTTGTCCTGATCTAATTTTATACAGCTATATTTTATTAAGAATTAACCCCTAAATATATCGGATAGAAGGAACGAATGTATTCGCCGCGACTGGCATCTCGTTTAGTGTTGCGATAGAGAGTTAGGTTGTAGTTAGCACCGTTAATCGAAATTTCCCTTTGCTCCTGATGAAACTTATAGTTAGCCAAACTCTCAAAATAGGCTACCGTACCCATCGCGATCTCGCATTCAGGACTAGTACCAACGAAAAAGCAGCCTCTTTTTTTGAACAGTTCGATGGTTATATTCTGTTGCTTCATATTCTGTAGCTTTTGACGCTCGCTCCACCGCATCTGTATCGTAACTACGTAGGGATTATCCATGCCTAAATCACCCGCGACACTGTAGTTATGACCAAGATAGTTAGCTTTTTGCTGCTGCTCATCAAGGTAGAATTTGAGCCACGAATGATAGCCTGAAATACCGCCAGAAATTTTCTGGTTAGCGATCGCTGAATAATCATACTTCCCTTCGCCGACAAATATATGCTCAAAGGCAGAACTATCCCTAGTGGGCAAATCGCCAAAGTAGTTAGTATATAAATCAAACCAGATACTTCTAAGCTGTTGAGCAAAACTAACGGTGGAGAAATTAATCTGAAGCTGTTGCATTAGATAAGCGCGAGCAATTTCCATCACTCTCGTCTGGCAAATATCGTCGATAAAGCGCTCAATTTCTGCTTTTTCCCCTCTGGTAATGATTTCCGACTTTTGATTATCAAAGCGATAATTGTCGAACAGGGCAATCAGACTGCGATAGGTAGCAATGTCATCTAACTTATCTTGGTTAACGTAATGGAAAAGAGGCTGTCGTGCCAAATCCAAATCTACTCTACCGAATGCCCGCACCTGCTCATCTAAAAGAATATCCGCATCGGGATCAATCCAGCCGCCATCATTATTGCGTGGGCTGACTAGCAACTTATGGCGATCGCTATTCCAAATCTGCTGATAAATATTACTCACAGTGCAAACCATATATCCCTACGTCTAGACCATGATAAATAATCTGCTTTTCTAACTTCATCCCCAGCTTTGTCGCAACCCTAATTGAGCGAATATTTTCGGTTTCAATTAAACAGATAAAACGCTGAAAATTAAACCTGTGTTGACCATATTGTACTACCGCCTGAGCTGCTTCTGTCGCTAGCCCTTGTCCCCAATATTTCTGAGCCAAACGATAGCCTACCTCAACCTCTTGCTGCTGCTCAATCGAATGAATAAAAAAGCCGCAGTAGCCAATCATTTCTTGATTCTGTTTGTTTACCACAGCATATAAACCAAAACCACATTCGAGATAAGACAGTAACCTTTGCTCAATAAACTGTCTTATCTGCTGGCGGTCGTGAACTCCAAAGAGGGAAAATCGCATTACCTCTACATCACCGAGAATTGACATCAAAGCTGTCGCATCACGGGAAGTAATGTATCTCAGAGTCAACCGAGGAGTTTCAATAATCTGCATTGTGTTACGGTTCAACAGAGAGTAGAACCCATGCTACCAGCAGATTGCCCGAGAGAAAAGAAATTTAAGGGATTGTTTAGCTGTTGTTAGAAGGCAAGTAGTTGTTAGTAGTTAGTCGTTAGTTGTTAGTCGTTAGTCGTTAGTTGTTAGTCGTTAGTTTTTAGGTTATTTTCAGGAATTAAGGCTTGAATAAATGCGACCGCCACCTAGATCAGTTTCAATCCATATTTAGTGTCATGTAAAAATTAAAACAAACTATTTTGTCTTAACTTGTCACGATTGCCTACTACCTATATGCAAAGCGGCTTGCACTTATAACATTGAGTGTATCCTTTAGGACTACCTACTACCTACTACTTACTACCTCGAATACCGACTATTCTTCTTGTTTAACGGGTTTACTAGGAGGAATGCCTTCCAGGTTGATAATTCCCTGAATCACCGAACCAACTATTGGGGCAGCGACGGTTGAACCATAGGTATGTTCTCCTTGAGGTTCATCTACCACTGCTAAAACTGCATAGCGGGGGGCTTCAACGGGGAAAACACCTACGAAACTAGTTATTTTTGCTGTCTCGTCATAGCCACCGCGCTCAACAGCTTTCTGGGAAGTTCCTGTTTTGCCTGCAATACGGTAGCCAGGAATTTTGGCAGCATAGCCACTGCCATCTTCTACTACTTCTTCCATCATCTTGAGAACCGTGGTGGCAGTTTGGGGAGAAAAGATTTGTTTACTATTGGGGGGCTGAAAATAGTGGAGATAGCCTTGATAGTCTGATAAACCACGAACTACGTGGGGGGTAATTAACTTGCCTTGATTGGCTAAAGCAGCGTGAATCTGGATTAGCTTTAAGGGAGTGAGAGAGAAACCTTGACCAAAAGCCGTGGTGGCTGGTTCAATTTCTCTAACGGTAAACTCCACCTCGTTTTTCAGCCGACCTGTGGTGTAGCCAGGGATATCAAACTCAACTCGCTCTTCTACCCCCAGTTTTTGCAGATCATGATAGTAGTCTAGGGGTTCCATGCGCCGCATAATTTTAATCATGCCCACGTTGCTGGAGTATTTAAGAATTTCCGCTAGGGATACCTTTCCCCTTGCTCCTTTTTTCACAAAATCGTGGTTACGTACCACCACATCTTTGATCTGGATCTCTCCCGTATCGTCAAAGGTATCTTCGGGAGAAATAACTCCTGCATCCAAAGCTAAAGCGATATTGATTGGTTTGAAGGTTGAACCAGGCTCATACAGATCGGTAATTGCCCAATTTTTAAACAGTTCAATGCCGTATTTATAGTATTGATTAGGATCGTAGGTGGGTTCAGAAACTAACGCGGCGATCGCTCCATCCCTTACATCCATTACTATTACCGTGCCTCTTTTTGCCTTATATTGTTCCATCTGTACTTTGAGGGCATTACGGGCAATCTGCTGGAGTCGGAGGTCAATGGTAAGCTGAAGTCGCAGATCGTCAAAGGTAAATAGCTTTTGCGATCGCTTTAAGCCTCCTGGATGAAAGATAGATTTGGATTTTTCAAAGCTGCGCTTCATCTTCCAGCTAATCGGCTTGCGCTCTAAGAGCTTATTTTGGGTGTATTCTACTCCTGCTTGGGGACTACGGCTGCTGTCGCGGTTAACATATCCCGTCACTTCCGCCGCCATTTCTTTATGGGGATAGAAGCGAGTGTAGTTTTGCTTGAGATCTAAACCGTCGATCTGCATGGCGGAGATTTTCTCTTTGACTGATTCAGGAAGATTTCCCGCTAGACGAATACCCCAGTCTTGTTTGCTAAAGATTTTAACTAGTTCTTCTGGGGTTTTATTGCCGATAATTTCTGAGAGTTTGGTGGCAATTTCGATTGGGGGTACAGGTTCGGAGTTGCGCTTAAATAGGTGGGGATGGACGTAGAGAGTGTAGGTAATGCGGTCTGTGGCTAAAACATTCTGCTGACGGTCAACAATTTGGCGACGGGGAATATAAAAATTGAGCTTAGTTGTCTGCTGGTCTGTGGCGATCTGACTAAGTTTTTTTCCTTGAGGCGCTTGGGAGTATTTGACCACAGGATCAATTACCTGTAGGTAATACAGTTTTGCACCCAAACCGAGAGTTCCTATTACCAAAATCCCCCAAACTATAAACAGTCTGCTGATCGCTGTTCCCCTGGCTGAAACTGTTTTCTGAGGGCGGCGATCGCTTTTAAGCTGCTGTGGTAAATAACGTTGGTTTTTAGTTCGTCGCGGGCCTTTTCTGGCTAAATTCTTGTTCTTTGATTTCAGAGGAAGTTTGAACTTAGATTTGGACATATAGTCGTTTTAATTGATTTTTATACATTCCGTTCTGTTCGTTCTTTTATTTATTAACTAAGTAATTTCACATAAATGCAAATGTATAAAACAAGTCAATTATTTAGCTAGTAATAATGAGTTATCACAATATAGTAATCAGCAACGACTGATACTAACGGATAACTAGCAAAATTTCCAACTTAATTTTAATTAATATCCCCAGCTATTATGCTTTAGATCGACGATTTTTTGCTTAACTTGGTTAACTTTAGCTGACTGATTAACTTTGACTTTAGCAGGACGAATAAAAATGGCAGAGTCTGGCTGAGATATGGCGAGGCGGTCGTCTTGACTTGCTTCTCTAGCAATTTGATATTTGATTGTTTCATTGATCGCTACTAGCTGACGTTCCTGTAGCTGCAAATCTTCTAAATGGTGATATTCCTGACTCCACTGCTGGGGGATTTTAACGGTTGAAGCATAAAGACTAATACTGGCTGTCATAGTAGCGATCGCCAACCCGAAAGAACCTTTTTGCAGTAAAGATAGGGTCTTGAGCTTATTGGGTAATTTATTGGCAGTAGAAAAAGCCTTCGACTTGACAATTTTGGCTTGCTTGGCTGGAGATTGGCTCACAATTTGCGGCTGATTAACTACTTCCTGTGGTTGGGCTGAGGAATAATAGTAATTAGGGTCGAATTCAGGTTGGCGCAGAGCAGACATCAATCAATCTTCCTATATTATTGTGTAGCTGTTGCGCGAATTATAACCGATTTTTTTTTAAATGATAAGAGCAAGATATAAAAGATTACAGTTGCGCTCTAAAACAGTAAATAATTAGCTTTTTTTTGTTAGTTATTTCCTATAAGCTTGATGATTTTGATTTTACATTTAATTTTATAGTTTATGTCTTGAGCTACTCTTTTAACCAAGTAATATGCTTTCAGTAATCTCAACTAAAATTAAATAATTCCATTTTTCAAAAGTGAGATTTTATTTTATATAAGGTGATAACTCAGACCAAAGATGGGGAAAATCTGCTTTGAAAGTTTCAGCCTGGGCAATTTCCATATCTCGATAGTCAAAGCCAGGAGTTACCGCCTCGCCGAGCAAGCCATATTCTCCAGATTCAAGTATCGCTGCTTTCCAATAGCCTCCAGGTACAAGTAACTGTCCTACTTCTCCCTCTGCAAAACTAAGTCCTAGTTTAACTTTAGTCAGTTCTCCCGTTGGCGCAACCATGAGATAAGTAATCGGTGAACCTGCCTGAAAATAATGTAGGATGTCCGATTGATTGCGATGTAAATGGTCTATAGGGCGATCATCAGTCAGTAAATAATAGATCGAAGTTAAAAGACTGCGATCGCCGCCTACTCTCTGGGTAGGTAAAGTCTGAGGAGAACGATAGCTTTCTACAAAATAACCACCCTCAGTGTGTTCTACGAGGGATAGCTGCTGGATTAGATCTTGTTTATTCATCGTTAAAATTGCTCCTTAAACACTGGCTATTAGCTTAATTTCTTGGGGATTGAGTTTCAAGCTCAGGTGATCGCCATAATTAAGTTCTTTGATCTTAGGTGCTATGACTTCAATGATTGAAGGATCTTGAAAATGTCCAATTTTTGTTTCGGGATGAGGATAATAAACCCAGCCGGAGTAATCAATCTGCTGATAATTAACTTCACAGCGGCAAAAAGAAAAGGTTTCGGCGGGATAGTCAGGATGCCAC
>JBCCNG010000033.1:0-14780 GCA_039025955.1 Cyanobacteria bacterium P01_C01_bin.72
ATGCACTGGATACAGTATCTAGCGATCGCCTTACCTCTTTAAATATTTTTAACTCATGCCTAAAATAATTGAAACCAAGGCTGAATACGAAGAGTATTTAGCCATAGCTGAAAACTTAGTTGCTAAGAGAAATAATCGCACCCCTGAAGAAACTACTTTGTTTCGTCTATTAGTCAGATTGATTGAGGATTATGAAGAAAAAATCTTGGAGTTGGAAGAATGGAGTAATCTTTCTCCTCACGAAATCCTGCAACATCTCTTAGAATCTAGCCATACAAAGCAGGCGGATTTGGTGGGTATTATTAGCCCTTCTAAAGGTCTGATATCATTGATAGTCAATGGTGAAAGAGCTATCAGTAAAGAACAGGCAAAAAAGCTAGGAGCATACTTCAAAGTATCTCCTAGTCTATTTATTTAAAGTGATCTTGCTTTAGCAATTAGAGTAAATATTTTAGTTCTTGAACGGATTTGTGCTCGCTAACATTTCTACCTTAAATATTTCTTTCTTAAGGATTAAAAAGATTAAATCAGGTTTGCCAAGCTTGCTGCACTTTTGTCCAGACTGTAGCTACGGTTTGTTTAACATCGTTTTGGAAACTCCATCTCTGGAATTCTTGTTCGTATTCTTCCCCACTGGTTTGATAGGCTTTCCAGCCGTTGAGGGCGACACCTAAGCCCCAGGATAGCAAGACATATAAAGACCAAGACAATGTGCCTGCTATGAGCAAATTCAGAAATACTAAGAAGGTGTTAATAATGGCAAACTTAACTAGCTTCTGCTGGAATCTTTGGCGACGCACCAAATTAAACTGACTCCGCAAACGATCGCCCTCTTTCTTGGTTAACCAACCCTTCTCCGCCGCCTGGATGGTATTCGTATCAATATCTAATTCAGCAGCGATCTCCCAAAGCTGCTGTCGGCTTAATTCTTCTTCTGTATGGTGATTGGCGATCGCAATTTGTAAGATCTCTTGGATATCTTCTTGACTGTAGCTATCGGGATATTTAGGAGTTGTATCTGACATTTTGTTTTGGCAGCTCTCTTTCTATATTATGCCGAAGACGGGTCTTATTGCCACCGTAAACTTTGGGGCGGTTTTTACTGCACATCAGAGGGATCTGTTCGGCTTTACTGTTCGTTAAAATTTTAATTAATTAAGAAACATAAAAATAAAATAATTCCCTTTAATAACAGCGGAATATTATTGCGTCATCAAGATAGGAGCGTGCCATGAACGGCAACATTCGATTCGGTAATTTATTCGGTATACCTTTTTTTATTAATCCCTCGTGGTTTTTTGTCTTAGCTTTGGTTACCTGGACTTATGGTAACGGGTTAACTGAGTTTCCCTCTTTAACTGGGGTAATGCCTTGGTTGCTGGGCTTAGTTACTGCCCTGCTACTTTTTTCATCTGTACTAGCTCATGAGTTGGGACATAGCTTTGTGGCGATTTCTCAGGGCATCCCCGTTAAGTCGATTACCCTCTTCATCTTTGGTGGTTTGGCTACCTTAGAAAAAGAGTCGGAAACTCCCCTCCAGGCATTTCTGGTGGCGATCGCTGGACCTTTGGTTAGTTTATTGCTTTATGGCTTATTTACATTAGTAGTAAACACAACGCCCTTGAGTTTACCCCTCCAGGCGATCATCGGTTTACTGGCATACATCAACCTGGTTTTGGCAGCATTTAACATGATTCCTGGACTGCCTCTAGATGGTGGTAACGTCCTCAAGGCGATAGTCTGGAAAGTTACAGGTAATTCTAACAAGGGAGTAATTATTGCTGGTCGGGTTGGTCAAGTAATCGGTTGGATTGCTATTTCTTTGGGTATTCTTTCCTTCTTCAACATCGGTTTTGGCAGTATTTGGACATTGTTAATCGGTACTTTCCTACTCCAGAATGCAGGTTTTGCGGCTCAGTCGGCTACCGTACAGGATAAGCTGAGTCGATATACTGCCGCAGATGCCGTGATTGCTGATAGTCCTATTGTTGATGATCAGCTGTCGATTCGCGAGTTTGTTAACAACTATGTGATTGGGAAAGAACGTTGGAAGAAGTTTTTAGTGGTAGATCAAAATCGTCAGCTACTTGGTTCACTCACCACTGAAGATCTCAAGCAGATCCAGACTTCTGAATGGAATGATGTTTTCTTGTCTGAGTTAGTTCAGTCTATTCCCGAAACAGATCAAATTGCGGCACACACCTCTCTATTAGATGCAGCAAAATTGTTTGAAACTAGAAAAAATCAAGAATTGGTTGTGGTCAACGATCTAGGTATAGTTTTAGGGTTAATAGAAAAAGCCTCAATCATCAAATTGTTGACTGAAGAAGAAAACACCCAAGACAAAGAGGCAATTAAGTCGGCTCAAGAATCAGAAAAAGCGATCGCCAATTAAGCTTTAAATCTAAATAAAGTTACGTTACCTCTGGGTTAGAACAACTGTTTTAATCTTGGGGTAATTTTAGCTATGTATCTAGTCAAATCATGTATTTATGATCGAGAAAATATAATCTGCTATTCTTCATCTCTTATTCCTACGAAGTGCCTAATCGCTATATATTAAATCAAGTAGATCTACTATCTAGCATGACACGCAAGTTTATATGCAGTCTTATTCTTTAATTGCTCCAGCGAAAATTAATCTTTATTTAGAAATAATTGGCGATCGCCCTGACGGTTTTCATGAGTTAATTATGATTATGCAAAGCGTCGCCCTGGCAGATCGGCTTGATATTCAGCCCAGCGATACCCAGAATATCAATATTTACTGCGATCATCCTCAAGTACCCAAGGATCGAACTAACTTGGCATATCGGGCGGCAGAGTTAATGTGCAAAGTCTTTCCCGATATGTACGCTAACTACGGCGGAGTGAGCATCCGCATTGAGAAGAATATTCCTGTCGCGGCAGGTTTGGCTGGGGGTTCAGGCAATGCCGCAGCGGTGATTGTCGGTATTAATCTGCTGTGGAAACTGGGTTTAACTCAACCAGAATTACAGGATTTGGCGGCGCAGTTAGGTTCAGACATTCCCTTTTGTATATCTGGTGGTACAGCGATCGCTACTGGTAGAGGCGAGAAACTAGACGATCTCCAGCCGCTCAAAGATATTTGGGTCGTGTTAGCTAAGTACGAAAACATTAGCGTTTCTACTCCTTGGGCGTATCAAACCTATCGGCAACAATATCGCGACACCTACATTTCTGATGTAGCAGGAGTCCAGTCTCGCACCACAGAAATTAACTCTGGAGCTTTAGTAAATGCGATCGCCCACAACGACAGCTCAGAAATTGGCAAACTGCTGCATAATGACCTAGAAAAAGTGGTCTTAGCCCAATATCCCCAAGTAGAGCAGCTTAAAGCTGCTTTTGCCACCCAGGATACATTAGGAACAATGATGTCGGGTTCAGGTCCCACGGTTTTTGCTTTGTGCGCTTCAGAAGAACAGGCGATCGCCGTGAAAAATGCAGTAGAAAAGCAAATTGATGCTCCGCAGCTAAAGTTTTGGCTCACTAAACTAGCCAATAATGGAGTTCAGGTAAAACCCTAATCTGTTGTGTGACGGCTAAAAAAGTAACAGATTACTCCGTCGTTTTAAGGCGGAGTCTGTTGACCGTTGGTAAACAACAATAACTCCAGAGCAGAGCCAAGCTATCAGCAGAAACTAATCTACGACCTGCTGTCTTTTGATGTGTGCAGATTAACCTGATAGGTTTAAAAATTATTCTTTGGACTTTTACACAAGATAATCCTTGTTGAGCTAAGTCGCTTATTTTTGAAACCTAAAAAACTCAGGATGAACTATAAATTCAATTACAGAATTATCTTCGCCACATCAATCCTAATTTCGCTTTCAGGTAAAGCTCACGCTACTGATATCCTCCAAGCTGAACCACCCGCGACGACGATCAAACAATGGCAGTCCCAGTTAGATAGTTCAGTAACTGTTATTACTGATATCCAAGTACGCTCAACCGACGCAGGCATCGAAATTATGGTAGAAACTGCGGGTGGCAAATCCCTGCGGCAAATTAAGTTCAGAGAAGGAAACGATTTAGTGATTGATTTTGCCAGCGCCAGACTAGAGCGATCGCAATCTGAGTTTGTGCGCCAAAATCCCGTTACTGGAATCTCGGAAGTCAGGGCAGTCAGCACCAGCAGAAATACAGTCAGAGTAGTTATCTCTGGGATCGATGGTACGCCCACGGCAGAGGTGTTCGAGAGCGATCTCGGTCTAACCATTAGTGCCATGCCACCGACAAAAGTAGTCCAGACCACACCACAAGAGCAAGTAATTGATATTGTTGTTACCGCCGAAAAAAAGCCAGAAAAGATCCAGGATGTTCCCATAAGTATCACCCCAATTACCGAACAGGAAGCTGAAGACGGCGATATCAGTAGTATTAGAGACATTGCTAACAACACGCCAAACTTTACGACCTACAATACAGACAGCCGTAACTTTGTTACCTACAGCATTCGCGGCTTCAGCAATTTTAACTTTATCTCTCGTGACTCTGCCGCTTTTTATATTGATGATGTTCCCTATGACTACAATAACTTCTTGGGAATTGAAGTAAACGAGATCGAACGAGTCGAGGTATTAAGAGGCGCACAGGCTACACTCTATGGTCGTAATGCCCAAGCAGGGGTGATTAATATTGTCACCAAACAGCCAGCGGATGAACCAGAATTTAGTGGCGGGATTGGTTACGGTAACTTTGATGCTTTTAACGTGCAGGCAAGCGTCAGTTCGCCAATCGTTGCCGATAAGCTATCTTTTCGTCTTTCAGGAAGTTATGAAAGCCGAGATGGTTTTACCGAAAACACTTTTTTAGATACGGACATTGATTCGCAGTCGGGATTTAACGCCAGGGGAAAATTACTTTGGACTCCCACCGAAAATCTCAGCGTGGCTTTTAATGCCTCTGTGGATGATTATAACGATGGCGCACAGCCTTTTGTCGCTTTAGATATCGATGACCCCTTTGAAGTCGAACAGGATTTTGATGGTTTTACTAATGTCAATACTGATACTCAGTCTGTCAGAGTCGATTACGAGCATTCGGCGTTTCGCTTGACCTCAATTTCGGCTAGACGTTTCTCTAGTTCTGATTTTGAGACTGATTCTGATGTCTTTAGCCCGCCGACGGACAATATAGCCATTCAAGTATTTGACGTAGATTCTGACTCTCTGTCGCAAGAATTGCGCTTTCAATCTCCCGAAACTAATGATAAATTTCAGTGGTTGCTGGGGAGTTATTTGGAATTTAGAGATTTTGATATCAATGAAAGTAGCTTTACTACGGGAGCGGGTATCAGTGCTACAACGGCTGAGGTTGACGAAAATACTCTAGCTTTCTTCGGTCAGGCTAGTTATAAGCCACTGAAGTCTCTGACCCTGACTGCGGGGTTGCGTTATGAAGGTTTTGACAGCGAGTTAAGTAACGAAACTGTTTCCGACTTTATCGGCTTTGGAACTACCACGACTAATTTTGACGATATCGAGCAGGATGACGATATTATTTTGCCTCGCTTCGTGGCAGAGTATCGCTTTAATCCTAGCCTAATGATGTATGGCTCGATCGCCCGTGGCTATAAACCTGCTGGAGTTAACTATTTTGCCACTACCGCAGATGTCATAACCTTTGATACGGAAACTTCTACCAACTACGAGCTAGGCATCAAGTCCTCTTTCTTAAATGAGCGCCTGCAATTAAACTTGGCTGGTTTTTTCAGCCCCGTGTCTGACTTCCAGCTAATCGTGTTTAATGAAACAACACTGCGTTCTACCGTCGAAAATGCCGATGCAGATATTGCTGGTTTGGAAGTAGAGCTGAGAGCGAATCCCTTTCAAGGCTTTGAGGCAATCGCTGGTTTTGGCTATCTCGACGCTACTTTTGATGAATCTAATGATTCTGCTGCTGGGGAAGGAATTGAAGATAATAATCTTCCCTACGTCCCTGACTATACTTACAATCTCGCTCTGCAATATCGCTTTCCTGTGGGCATTTTTGCCCGAGCCGAATTACAGGGATTTGGCACGGCATTCTTTGATAATGAAAATGATATTCAGCAAGACGCTTACGCTTTGTTTAACGCCCGCATCGGTTACGAAGGCAATAATTATGGCATTTATTTTTATGCCAACAACATTTTCGACACTGAATATTTAACCACAGCCTTTAACTTTGGTCCTTCATTGGGAGAAATTGCTAGCTTTGGCGCGCCTGCTAACTTTGGCTTACAGGTTAGGACTAAGTTTTAATTCATTTTTCACTCCATTAGAAGCCGACAAAATATTATGAATAAATGGGTCATTCTGGCTAGCTTATACGTATCGCAATTTTTACCCGTAGCTTTTTTCGGGCAAACCTTACCTGTTTTTCTTAGACAACAGGGAGTAAGTCTAGAGTTAATTGGCTTGACTAGCCTACTAAGTTTTCCCTGGCTGCTTAAGGTATTGTGGTCGCCGTTAGTTGATCGCTATGGTTGGACGAAATGGGGTCACTATAAATTCTGGATTGTTTTAATGCAGAGTTTGATGGGTATAGCGATCGCTATTTGCGCTTTTCTCAGTCTGGAAAATGATTTTACCTGGCTAATAGCGGGGATGTTTATCGCAATTACTTTTGCCGCCACTCAAGATATCGCTACGGATGCTTTGGCAATTTCTCTACTTAAGCCTGATGAAAGAGGTTTTGGTAATAGTATCCAGGGTGCAGGAGGTTACTTAGGGGCAATCCTGGGTGGTGGGGTAATTCTGATTTTTCTAGATAGCTTTGGCTGGACAAATAGCATGTTGCTCATGGCGTTGGCTGTCTTTGGTCTCGTCTTGCCTATTTTGCCCTATCGGGAAAAAGTCACCGTCGCTAAAACAGATTACCGACTCAACTTATCGGCGTTGACAGGATTTTTTCAGCAGCCAGCTATGACTCAATGGATTTTGGTTCTCTTAATCTATATGATGGGAGTTACCATCCCTAGCACCATGTCTCGTCCTCTCCTGGTAGATTTGGGCATGTCAATGAGCGATATTGGCGTGATGAACGGTATCGTCTCTTTTGGTGGTGGCTTTGTTGGCTCGATTTTGGGCGGTTTGCTCCTCAAACCCTTGGGTAGAAAACGGGGCTTAATTTTCTTTGGCTTATTAATGGCTTTGGCGATCGCCTTCTGGATCTTACCAGCGATTGGCTTTACCAGTTTACCCATCTTATATTTTGTAGCTGTTAACATACATTTTGCTTATGGCATGGCTTGTGTCCCCATGTTTGCGATCGCTATGGACAACAGCCGCCAGGGAAATGCAGGTTACGACTACACTCTACAGATAACTATTATTTTTATCGGCAGTATGTTGGCTGGTGGGATTAGTGGTTGGCTTGCCGAATCCTTGGGTTATGCTGCTGTATTCGCGATCGCTGCGGGAATATCTTTACTTGGGGTTTTGTTTGTGTCAATGTTGCCTGATAATGTTTCCCTCAAGTGAAGACGCAGAAATAATGAGCACAGTAATAAACCAAACCTGCCTGCCTGACAGAAGTGCCTCAAATTTTTGGCTTTTTTCAACAGCGGAATGTGGATTTCATTTGGAAGCGATCACCTTTGAAGACAAATTAAACTTGACATTCAAGACAATCGCTTTAGGACTATGCGCCTTCTGTCTTCTGTAAAAAATACGACCATGGACATAGTCAAGCTTTCTTAAAAATTGTTTACAATAAAAAGAAGAAATGTAAATAAGGAGTTGTAAACTATGGATAGGTTGGAAAACAGTCTCACTGTTGAGCAGGAATTGAGCCATCGAGTGTTTAAAGATCGTGTTAAGCAGCTAACTCATGAAGAAGCCCAAGAATTAATGGTGCAGATGCATAAGCAGATGATGATTAAGGAGAATCTTTACAAGGAATTATTTTTGAGTCAAGAAAAAGACATCGTTGATTCTCTATTTGGAGTGAGCAAGAGTTAAAACATTTAGGAATAAATAGATAGCTACTGGGGCTTTCTTCATAACGGAAGAAAGCTTTTTTATGCTTTATAGCTTTAGGTATATAGATGCGAAGAAAATAAGAAAACTACTCGTTTACTATCCTAAAAATTGGAATGACTATGGCGATCTCCTCGTCAAAAATCCAGCACAATATAACAAAGTGCAAATTAACCTTGAATAGCCATCAATAATCAGTAAGCTGAACAAGACAAGGTTGAAAGCGAGGTTAGAAAGATGGCGCAAAAAGTTTTAGTAATTGGTGGCTGCGGTAGAATTGGCACAAGTGTGGCACGAGATATTGTCCAACATACCTCAGCCGAAGTTACTATCACCTCGCGTCAGTCTCAGGCGGTAGCTGCACCATTTAAATTCCTAGCTTTGGATTTAGATGATCAACAAACATTGCGGCAGGCGATCGCTCAACAAGATTTAGTCGTTCACTGTGCAGGCCCTTTTCATCATCGAGACGGTAGAGTATTGTCTAGCTGTATTGACCAGGGAGTCAATTATGTTGACGTAAGTGATCACCGTTCTTTCTACCAGCGAGTGATCCGAGATCAGGAACAGGCGATCGCAGCGGGGATAACGGCAATTTTGAATACGGGCATTTTTCCTGGTATTTCTAACAGTATGGTAAAACAGGGGGTTGAACAGTTTACTCAACCGCAAAAAATCCACTTGAGTTATGTTGTCGCTGGTTCTGGAGGTGCGGGTCTAACGGTAATGCGAACTACTTTTCTGGGGTTGCGAAATAAGTTTTCTGCTTGGATTGATGGTAAGTGGCAAGATATTTCACCCTACACTGAAAGAGAGGTGGTTGAGTTTCCTGCACCCTACGGTAAAACAGGAGTGTACTGGTTCGATGTTCCTGAAACCTATACCTTTGCCGATTCTTTTCCCGTCGATACCGTTATTACCAAATTTGGCTCAATCCCTGACTGGTACAATCACCTTACCTGGATTACTGCCCATATTTTTCCGGAAGCCTGGGTTACAAGTCCCAAAGGTATTGAGTTCTTTTCCCAGGTTAGCTATGCCATGACTCAAGTAACCGATCGCTTTAGCGGCATTGGCGTGGCGATGCGGGCAGAAATTACTGGTCTTCGAGATGAGCAAGCACATACCCATTGCAGCACGATGGTACATAATGATACCGCGATCGCCGCAGGTGCAGGGACAGGAGCGATCTCAGAATTAGTTTTGGCAGGGAAGTTAAACCAGCCAGGAATCTACCCAGTAGAACAGATATTACCAACTGATTTGTTTCAGGAAACAATGCAGAAACGGCAAATCATAATTGAACAGACTGTTTAACATTTGGTATTGATAACCACAGCCCTTTTCTTTGATGCCCGCAGTAGCATCACCGCTAGCTCTCAGTTTGGGGTTGATGGAATCGTAGAAATTAATAATCTTGAATCGGAGAAAAAACTCAGTACTCTTCAGCTAGTTAATAACGTTACCCCTCCGCCCGCAGTAGTTACCAGTAATTGTCCTGTATCTAGCAACAATACTTTCGCCATCACGGGCAAAGGGGGGATGCCCCACAATCCCCAACATTACTTAGGTGGACAGGCTGTTTGGCAAGATTTGCGTACCCGCAATGGGTCATCATACGGCGGCGTTCGCTACCGTCTCTACTTCTCTAGTTGAGGCTCAGACTTGGCAGATTAATCAGTCGGGTAAAGTTGAACTGTTTGCCCATACCGTTACGGGCGATCGCTGGGAACATGATGGTCAATGTTCCACTAGTTCCACTAGCTTGATCCAAGGACAGTCTGATTAGGTCTGTGCTTAAATATGAGGATAGTATTATTCGTACCCGATACTTAGCTCTAGATTAGGATATCTGGAATTTACCGCAGCAATTTGCACTTAATTTCCAAATATAATCTCAAGATAGATTTCTAAATTCATTCTTAGGGCATAAGTCAGGTAGAGTTGTAGCTATCCACAGTGCGCTCTTGTGAGGAATCGAAAAAATGAAGATTTTGGCACTAGCTTGGGAATTTCCGCCGCGTATTGTCGGGGGAATTGCTCGCCACGTCGCAGAATTGTATCCAGAATTGATCAAGCTAGGATATGAAGTCCATTTACTCACTGTGGAATTTGGTTCAGCACCCAAATACGAGGTAGTAGAAGGCATTCATCTTTACCGCTGTTCGGTTAGTCATGGCAATGATTTTTTCCACTGGGTTGCTAATATGAATGACAGCATGGGCAGAGTTGGTGGGGATTTATTAACTAAGCATGGCGACTTTGATTTGATTCACGCTCATGACTGGCTCGTGGGAGATGCGGCGATCGCTCTCAAGTATAATTTTAAGCTTCCTATCGTGGCAACGATTCACGCTACAGAATATGGTCGCTATAACGGAATTCATAATGTACGGCAGCAGTATATTAACGGCAAGGAGAAGCTCTTATCTCACGAAGCCTGGCGGATTATTGTTTGTAGTCAGTACATGCGGCAAGAAATTCAGCGGGTTTTTCAGTCACCGCCAGACAAAATTGATGTGGTTTATAACGGCATTCGTCCTGAAAAAAAGCATCACGAGGATTGGTTTGATCGAGTTAAGTTTCGTCGTCGTTTTGCCAATGATCAGGAGAAAATTGTTTATTATGTCGGGCGCATGACCTATGAAAAAGGTATTTCTGTCTTGCTGAATGCCGCCCCGAAAATTATCAGCGAAATGGGCGGTGGGGTCAAGTTTGTGATTATTGGTGGTGGGGATACTAGCCGCTTGAGGCATCAAGCCCTCAGTCTGGACATTTGGGAGCAGTGTTACTTCACTGGCTTTATGTCCGATGCCGATTTGGATAAGTTCCAGACGATCGCCGACTGTGCGGTTTTTCCTAGTTTATATGAACCCTTTGGAATTGTGGCATTAGAAAGCTTTGCGGCTCGCGTCCCCGTAGTTGTCTCAGACACAGGTGGGCTGCCAGAGGTGGTACAGCACAACCATTCTGGGATCGTTACCCGTGCCAATGATCCCCATTCTTTGACCAGGGGGGTAGTTCAAGTCTTACAAAATCCTGATCTGGCTCAAAGACTGGTCTTAAATGCCTATGACTCCATCGCCACCAGCTTTAGCTGGGATCTCCTCGCCGAGCAAACCCGTGCCGTTTATCTTAAAGTTGCAGCAGAACGATCTCAAGCTACTTGGTAGTTGTCGGCTGGCAATTCTTTTCTTTCCCCAAAGCGATCGCCTTGGCAACTTGCGAAAAAGTTCGCTAAGCTAAACATAGTCATAACGAGTATGAGTTATTTCAAAAATGATCAAAGTAGTCGGAATTATTGGTAGTCTCCGTCCAGATGCCTATAGTGCTTTGGCACTAAACCAAGCAATGGAGCGAGTGAGTGCTTTGGGTGCAACCACAGAAACCCTAGATTTAAGAGAAATGCAGTTACCCTTTTGCAATGGCGGTAGCGACTATCCAGAGTATTCAGATGTAGAGGTATTAAGAGAAAAAGTTAAAGCTGCTGATGGTCTAATTCTCGTAACTCCTGAATATCATGGCAGTGTCAGTGGGGTGTTGAAAAACGCTTTAGATTTGATGAGTTTTGAGCATTTATCGGGCAAAGTTACGGGGATGATTAGTGTTCTGGGTGGTCAATCCAACAGTAACGCTCTAAACGATCTGAGAATTATTGTTAGGTGGGTACATGGCTGGGTGATTCCCGAACAAATTGCGATCGGGCAAGCATGGCAGGCTTTTGACCAGGCAGGTCAGCTCAAAGATAGTAAGCTGGGAGAAAGATTTGATAAATTTGCTCAAAGTTTGGTAGACAATTCAACTCTGCTGTCAGGAAAGACTAGTTAAGCTCATAGTTATAGTTATTCCTATTAACTGATCTATCTTGGGAGTTGTTTTTTGAGGTAACACTATCTAGTGGGTAGCTATCAAAATCGTTTAGTATTTGATTCGGAATAACGATATGGCATTACGTATAAATGTTAGGACATAATCAAATTAAGAATGGATGTTGTTTTTAGTTTTTCAGCTTTCATTCTTTATGGGTCTTGGCTTGCACTTGTCCCATTGAGTATATCCTTGAGGACATACTGGCAAGCAGAGGCATTAACTTGTCCTGATCTGACCTTGTACGGCTATCTATTCATCTGGGAATATGACAACTTATGTTGATTTGAAATACTTATTTTGTCTCATGATAAAATACATCATTCAAATATGGAAATACCAGAAATCAACAATGTTGGCTAACAAATTAAAAGCAATTACTTTAACTATTTTTCCGAGTATATTTTTTGCTAGTTATGCTGTGGCATCTGACGTACCAGATTTTACTGAAGGTTGTCTTCAGAATAACAATCTTGGGAGAGCTACTTGTCAATGCTTGGCAACCAGAGCTAAGACAGAATTGAGTCCTAAAGCTTATGCAATGCTAGTAGCAACTTTTTATCAAGATTCGGCGACTATGGATCAACTCCGCCCCCAACTAACATTTGAAGATTCGATCGCTATGGGAACTTTTATGCAAAATAATGCAGAAGAATGCGATCATGGAGCTAGTTAAGTTGCTATCAAAAACAGCAATATTAGGCACTGATCTGGCTATCTAATATTTTGACGATCTAGATGCATTAGCCTTTCAGAATAACAATGTTATACGGCTACATAACTCAGCTATAAATCTAACATCATTAAACACAACAAAGGGGAAGTATTAGATGATACATCCCCAAAGCTTGAGATAGATTTTTGCAATTGTCAGATTTTTTTAGTAAGCTAAAGTTTCTAGAGTTTCTTTTAGATAGAGTCGCACTTGTTGGTCGAGTTCTACACCACTATCAATAGCTCTCTCTTGCTGCCAACGCTGAAAACCAGAACTCTTAGAAATCGCCTGTCTAAGACTAAGCCATATTTCTTGGTCTCTCCCATTTGAAGCTGCGATAGTTGAATTTGCCATGTATGTAAAATTGTTACTTTTTCAATCTTAATTCTAGCTTAATTAGAAGGGGAGTCTGTAATTCTAAATACATAAATGTCTAATTTACTAGACAAATTTTAGTAAAACTTAATTTACCTGGTTTTGTTCGTGAGCTGTCTGAGTTAATCTAAGTATTTTTTTACCCAAAATTCTGGAATTGTAAAGTCACAAGCAACCTCTTTTACATATAGGGTTTAATCTGACCTAGTTTTGATTCTTCTTTGAACTAAGCTAATCCAGTTTAACTCTTCCAGTTATTAAATATTTTCCTCATTTTAGAGCGCGCTATCGACAACGAAAATACTATCAAGATTCCACAATAGATATAATTCTAGTCTAAATAAGGGTTGCTGAATAAGTCAAAACTATCTATGTGTAGATGTTTCAGGACTTTTTATTCAATTCAAGTGCAGGGTTGTTTGATATTGTGAGGTTATTTTTCTGGCACCTAGCACAATAAAATACTTTATTTCTTCAAAAGCTAAAAGCTGATAGCTAAAAGCTGATAGCTTTCAAACAGATATCTCATCGAATTCAAGTTTTTCAGCAAGCCCTAAATATTTTTAGCGATCGCTAGGCATACTTTTAAACTAGCATTGGTTTTAATTGCTTGGGGTTCAATATGAGTCGCCGCAGCTTGGTAGCCTTGTTTTTGTAAGGCTTTAATCAAATGCGATCGCTTGGGGAGATCTAATTTGCCACGGTTGCCAATTTCCCGCAGGGTGTAGAAGTAAGGAGGAAAGCCAATCTCACCTGCCATCAGATCAAGTAGTTTGATAGTTTCTTGCCAGTTCCACTGTTGAGCTAAAGTTCTGAAGCGTTTGAGCTGATTTAAATCGTGTAGTTCCCCGAGCCACATTGCACCACTGAGAGTTATTGCTGGAGTTTGACAGTTACAGCCAACCTTGTTTAATTTACGCCAGGAAAAAGTTTGATAGTCGCCGCAGCTATGGCAATAGGCTAAAAAGCCGTAGTTATGCTCTGTCAATTGAGGTTTTGAGACTAGACGCAGCATCACTCGATAGGTTTGCCCCGTAAACAGAGAAAATACTGGTTCAATACCCAAACCTTTAGTTGCAGCCTGCTGTTGTGTTGCTCCAATTAGCAGCCTGAGAGCCTGTTCTTGAATTGCAGGATGGGAACGAGCGATCGCATTATAGGCTAATACGGTTTTTTCGGGAGGATGTCCCGTGAGGGTTCTGCCGTCGGTGCAGGTTAGATAGATTAAGCCGCCGATTTTGGTTGCCCAAAGCATTGTGTTGAGATAGGGAACAGCAGTGCCAAAACAGTCTACGTCTACTAAATCGTAGTAGTCACGCTCTTGATAACATTGAAAAAATAGTCGGTGTGCATCTTGATGGGTAAGCTTAAAATGCTCTGGGGCGATCGCCGTAATTAAATTTTGCTGTATGATGGGGTTAAGCTGATAATTCCCTTCATTGACCCATAGGTAATCAGCCTGGCTTTCTAGATAGTAACGCAGGCTGCGAACACCCGAACCAGCCAGGGCATCCAAAACCCTGAGATTACCATGATCCTGACGATAAACAGCAGCAGCTAATACCCCCAAGTCCCGCACCAATTTACTTTGAGGGTTATAAAAAGCCTGACCTACCTGAAACCGTGCTTTGCCCTCTTGCTGCCAGCGATCGCTTTTTACCAAAATAAAATACAACTAAAGACAAGTAAAATATAGTAATTTCAAATAAGAATTGTAGCCATCTAGCTTGAATTAACGACCTACTACCTACTACCTACTACCTACTACCTACTACCTACTACCTACTACCTACTACCTACTACCTACTACCTACTACCTACTACCTACTACCTACTAC
>JBCCNG010000034.1:0-14774 GCA_039025955.1 Cyanobacteria bacterium P01_C01_bin.72
ACGCATTACTAGAGAAGAACGAACGGTAACAACATAAAGTGTCGTCGCCAACATCGTGCCAACTAAAGCTTCAGTTAAGGCGACATCTGCCCCCCCCAAGGTTGCATAAACTAATGCGGCTACCGCCCCCAAAATAGCTCTGACAACTAAAGCCTGATAGGGATTAGACTGAAAGACGAGAATTAAAGAGGCGATAGGCAGCAGTGCCACTATGACGTAAATATATTTATCAATCATTGTTTTATAAATGAGTGGGTGTAAGTAATACCATTTCTCGAAAATAGCGAGATAATTAGCTTTAGGCAGAGGGCAGTTCTAAAGGATACACCTTCGGATAAGGGTAGAAGGTAGGAAAGATAAAGGTTTTGTGTTGTTATTTTCTCAGGAAGAAAGAATCTAAGTCTCCAGTTACTTTGGAGAATTGGTATGACTATAAAATGATTTATTTGGGGATTGGGGATTGGGGATTAGGGATTGGTGACAAGTTAAGAGGAAATAGTTTTAGTCAACCATCACAAATAGAGTTTTTTGCTGATAGCTGATAGCTAAAAGCGATTGACAAACAATACATAACCTTAAATCTTTACGAGGGGGGATATTCCGACTCACTCTCTAGCCGTCTGGCTGGATCGTCGGAACAATATGCTAAGACATAGCCCAGCACAGTATTCCAAACTGCTAGAGTCATAATTGCCAGCAACATTAATGACCATTCTTGCGGGTTTTTTACCAGCAAGCCGACTACAATCAGCATCGAACCCAGAGTATCGGCAACCGAGAGATAATGCAGCTTATATAAAACAGAACGTTTGCCAATTAGGGGGAATGTACCCCAAAACCAGAAGAAGATGCCGACGACAATTAAGATGTAACTGAGAAAATCAATCATGCTCGATTCATTCCTTTAATTAGATGTGCTAACAACATTAATCCCGCTTCGCCAACGCTCAAAATAATCACTGCAACCACGCCAACCGACCAATCATCGCGTAAAACTGAAATAACCAGCATAATCAGCGAGGTTTTAGTAGCAATGCTGGCAAATGCTAACATTTTCTGCCAAATATCTTTATCTTGACAAACAGCATAAATTGGAATGAGTAAAGCCAAAATCATGGCGATCAGAATTGAGTCCATATCTAACAACTAATAACTAACAACTAATTAAGTCCTCGAAGATGAAGACTGACGATTAAGCTTTTTTCGATCTACTCGATGTACTTCATACCATCCTCGTTCGTCATGCCTAACAACAATAGTTTTGGGGGTAAAGGTGATTAAAAATATATCGAGAAATACTAATGCGGGAGCGCGTCGGGGTTTTGCTTTTTGGCAGACAAAATTCTCCTGTTGATGGGGACGCACCATGATCTCGATCACCTCAAAATATGCTTGAGGGATTGCCTTCAGCACCTCGAACAAAGATTTCAGCCAATCTCTTAACGTCCCAGGAAATGTGCGACTGCGGGGTAGAATTAAGGCGATCGCCACTCCAATTAAGATGTTGGGCAAGCTAAGATCAGCAGTTAACAGAAACCAGATTGTTAGTCTCAGAATCAAGCTGAGAATTGTATTTGCGTCCATGCTATCCAAAAAAGTAAAATTAACATCAAACTCATTACGCCGATCAAATGCTCAAACTGCTCGTTAACCCGGGGTAACTTGCTCGCTATTTTTTTGATTAGCAAGAGGTATATTCCCCAACCCATGGCGATTGTGGCTAGGGGTTTGAGCAAATTACTCCAGGTGTAGGCTTCGTAATAAACTACGTTAGCGGCAATTAACCCCCCGAGTAAAACAGCCATCGCCCACCAAAAATTAGGCTGCATTTTCTTGAGCTTTATCTCTCCATCGGGGAAAGTTTCAGCTTGCTTGTGAGGTAAAAAGATAAATTTGGCAAAGGAAATTGCTGTTCCCAGGGCAGCAATGTTCATCGCTATCGTCTGCCAGGGTAAGAGATTTTTGGTGGTCAATACTTTTGCCCCAAAACCAGACAGCAGGGGAAAGCCAGAGATTGAAAAGCTAGCAATGACCAGAGCAATCCAGATAGAATTATCTAGAGGCTGATACTGCAATTGTTTAAAATTACGGCTGGGCAAAACTCCAGCAATGAGATATAAAGCCGATTTTACTAAGCCATGAGTGAGAGCGTAAAATCCTGCCACTACGGGGGCAGCGAGAACAAAACCTAACTGAGAAATGGTGTGGAAGGCTAGCATCCGCTTCGTATCTTTTTCCAAGATGGCATAGCCGACTCCCAAAAGTGCCGTACTAACGCCAAAAAATCTGATCGTAGGATCAATTTCTGGCAACATTAGGGCGCAACGCACCATCGGGAAAACTCCTGCTTTTACCACCACTCCCGAAAGCATTGCCGACACCTGAGTTTCTGATTCCGAGTGGGTCAAAGGCAACCATAAGCCCGAGATAAAAATACCACCCTTAGCTAATAAGCCAAGAAAAATTAAGGCGATCGCTTCTGGAGAAGAATCTAACAAACCTCCGTAATAAAAGGAATTGCTGGCTTGGTAGACCAACGCTGCCCCAATCAGATAAAACAGCATTACCGTATTGCTAACGAATAAGTAGCGCAACCCTACCCAAATAGTTCTGTCGGAACGAGGATAGGTAATTAGCAGAAACGAGGCAATACTGAGAACTTCTAATGCTACATAGAGACTAATAAAGTCGGCACAGACAAAAGTAGCATTGACGCTGCCATGGAGAATTACTAGCTGCATGTAGAAAAAGGCGGTTTTTCCCTTTTGCCAGCAGTAAAAAATAACTGCCGTTGTCACCAGGGCATTTGTCAAGATAAAGAAGCCGCTTAATTGATCGATGAGTAAAGTTACACCGAAATTATCTAGCAACTGAATCTCTAGAGGCGACCCCAGCAAAAATACACCGATAGCATAGCCAACAGCAAACAAGGCGATAAATAATGCTAGCCAGCGATCAAGCTGTGGTAGCAAATAAATCACAAATCCGATAAAAAATGAGGCAGCAATCCAGGCGATCGTCATATTGGTCATGTCTGATTATTTTCTGCGATGGCAAAGCGTCTCCAAAATGCTTAATTTATACATAATTATTCAAAGCAATTATCAAAAGTATCTGGCAAAATTTAGCTGTATTTGCACCATCCAAAAAACCAGAATTAAAACTAGGCTCATACTTCCCGTCAAATGCTCAAACTGTTCCATTACCCTAGGTAATTTAATTGTCACTCGCCTCACAATCAGCAGATAGGCTAACCAGCCTACCGAGATGGTTACTAACGGTTTAACTAGATTTTTCAGACTATAGGCTTGCTCATAAACTCCGTTAGCCACCAGCAAACTACCAAGCAAAATCGCTAGAGCAAACCAAAATCCAGACTGTATTTGCTTTACCTTACCTTCCCCAGATAAAGTTGGCTCAGATTTCTGCCTGGGTAAAAATATGAACTTAGCAAAAGTTATCGCTGTGCCGACAGTAGCAATATTAATCAGGCTCACTTGCCAAGAAAAAAGCTCTTTCCCCGTCAAGACTTTCGCGCCGAAACCAGCCAACAAAGGAGCTCCCGATATCGATAAACTAGCAAAAATTAAAGCCAGCCACATCTTCAACCCAACGCCCTTGGTTCTTAGTTCAGAAAAATTACGACTGGGCAGATTACCAGCGATGAGAAACAGTGAGGATTTAGCCAAACCATGAGTAAAAGCATAAAAACCACCTGCCACTGGCGCAGCCAAAATAAAGCCTAATTGGGAAATAGTACTAAAGGCTAAGGTTCTTTTCGTACCCTGGGCAAAAATAGCGTAACTCACCCCCAATAGGGCTGTCGCCACACCAAACATGCGTACCATCGGCTCAATTTCTTCTAGCAGTAAAGCACAACGTAGTAGAGGGAAGATGCCCGATTTGACGACTATCCCCGAAAGCATGGCTGATACCGGAGTCTCCGACTCAGAGTGGGTTAAAGGTAACCATAAGCCCGAGACAAAAACACCGCCCTTAGCTAATAAGCCAAGAAAAATCAAGGCGATCGCTTCTGGAGGAGCATTGAGTAAACCCTGGTAATGAAAGGAATTATTGGCTTTATATACCAGCACCGCTCCAATTAGATAAAATAGCATCACCGTATTGCTAATAAACAAATACCGCAATCCCACCCAAATGGTTCTATCCGCTCGAGGATAAGAAATCAGCGAAAAGGCAGCAATGCTGATAACTTCTAATGCTACATACTGACTCATGAAATCAGCACAGATAAAGGTGGCGTTGACGCTGCCGTGGAGAATCACTAGCTGCATATAAAAGAAGGCAGTTTTTCCCGTTTGCCAGCAGTAAAATATCACTGCCGTTGTCACCAGAGCATTAGTCAAAATAAACCAGGCACTTAGGGAATCAACCAGCAAACTTACGCCAAAATTATCTAGTAACTGTATATTTAGAGTTGGATTAGCCCAGAATAGGGCGATCGCATATATGAGTGAGATGATGCTAATCGCTACAGCCAGCCAGCGAGCAAATCTGGGCAGCAGGTAGATAGCAAAGCCCAGCAAAAATGGGCAAGCAATCCAGGCGAGCGTAATTTTATCTAAAGCACTTAACATTAGACTATGCACAATTTATCTTTACTTTTCAAACCGTTAACTGCTCAAGGCGTATTATTCTCCTCGATCACGCTAGTTTCCAAAGTGGGATTATTTTTCGCTAACTTCATCACACACACCAACATCAAAGCTTGAATCGAAAAACCGATCACAATTGCGGTCAAAATAACTGCTTGAGGCACCGGATCAGCATAGGCAAGACTGGGACTACCAAGAATAGGTGTAGACAAACCGCTGCGAGATGCTATCAGAACATAATAAGCAATCACCCCTGTACTCATAATGTCCATGGAAATAATCTTCATCACCAGATTTTGCTTAAAAATGATGCCCAAAAACCCAGCTAAGACAGTAATGAAAACACAAGCTTCTAGCATTTAAATTATCGTTATTAACTACTTATTGGTTGACGTTTGGCGTAGATTAAACAGCTGGCTGAATATTCAGAGTGATGTCCTTGAGGATTTAGGGACTCACCGCTAATCTACACCGAACGTTGAGGATTAATTGCGGAATTAACTAACAGATTGACTGATGATTAACTCATCGCCTGAGGGTTAATAATCTCAGGGTTAGTAATTTCAGAGTTGATAATCTCAGGGAAAGTATTGTTTTTACCAATAGCAGAATCAACATAGCTGACGGCCTGTTGTAAAGCCTTAATGCGATCGCTAGTAATATTGATACTAGGTATCTGTGCCATAATCCCTAATTTGCGCAACCGTTTTTCTACCTGTCCGCTAATGCCAACTAAAAATACCTGACGACCTTTCTCCAAAGCTTCCGTAATGGCATTTTCCAAAGCGAGAGAAGAAGTTACCCCCAAAATTGGCACTTCTGATAAATCTAGAACCAGGGCTTTATAGTCATTGACTAAATTATGTTCGCGCGAGATAGCTTTTGCTACACCAAAAATCATGGGACCACTGAGATAAAATAGCAGCACGCGACCATTAGCCTTTTCTAACAGTCCTTTCTCTTCTGCGTTCAGTTCAATTTCTTCATCATCATAGGTAACTGCCTTGACTTTATCTGAACGATGATTTGAGAGACGTTCAATGGTTAAAATATTGGCGACAAATACCCCGACACCAACAGCAACAATTAAATCAACAAAAACCGTGAGCCCAATTACGCCATACATGATGACGGCGGCTTTGGGAGAAATCTTGTGAGCGCGTTTTAAAAAGCCCCAATCAACAATATCGATCCCTACCTTAAAGGCAATCCCCGCTAAAACTGCACTGGGAATAACGCTCAAGTACTGGCTTAGACCCAAAACTACCACTAGCAAAATCAAAGCACGGCTCAAGCCCGATAAAGCAGTACGTCCACCCGACTGGATGTTAACGACTGTTCCCATTGTTGCCCCTGCACCAGGCAAACCACCAAACAAACCAGAAACTAAATTACCAATTCCTTGACCAACCAACTCTTTGTCTGACTTATGTTCTGTACGAGTCAAGCTATCAGCGACCAAAGATGTCAACAAAGCATCAATACAGCCCAACATACCTAAGACTAGACCATCAACCAACATTGTTTGTACTTGATCAGGACGAAAATAGGGAAGTTGGAATGCTGGTAAGCTAACGGTAATAGGTTCAATCGTGCGAATCTCAGCCATGTTTGCCAACAGAATGGCGGCTATCGTGCCAATTATTAAAGCTACTAACTGAGAAGGCAAAAACTTTTTAAGTTTGCTGGGATATAAGAACAAAATCCCAATGGTAAGCACAGCTAAAATGGTTTCAAATGGATTAATACCTGAAATCAAATTAGGTAACTCTCTAATCGTGCCAATTACTCCACCTTTGGGGCTATCTTGACCCAAGAATGGCGCAGTTTGCAAAATAATTAGAATTAGACCAATCCCCGACATAAAGCCCGAGATAACCGTGTAGGGCATCAGGGTAACGTATTTCCCCAGCTTTAAGACACCAAAGATTATCTGGAATATTCCCGCCAGCATAACTACTGTAAAAGCCATTGCCAAACCATTTTCTGGGTCGGCAGCCGTTAAATTGGCAATTACTGCCGTCATTACCACAGTCATTGGACCTGTTGGCTCAGAAATCAAGGTGGGAGTCCCCCCAAATAAAGCAGCGAAAAAGCCAATGAGGATTGCGCCCCACAGTCCCGCTGCTGGACCAGCACCTGATGCGACGCCAAACGTAAGCGCCATTGGTAGGGCGATAACCGCAGCGGTAACACCACCGAAGATATCGCCTTTGACGTTTCTAAAATGTATTTTATTGGTAATGGTCATTATGATAATTTCAAAGGTTTGTTGATAAAATTTTACTATTTTTTAAGCTTTTAACATTTATACAAGACTAAAATCTGTGTTGTTAAAGCTAGCTATTGAATTTACTCAACTCTAAGAAATGTATCTCTGGTACGCACACAGGATTACAATTCCGCTTGAGCATTGAAACAAAAGGGGGCTAGAAAGATATGCCCAACCTAAAGGAAAAATCGCAGCCAAGATTAAAGCCAAACGATAGACCTCATCAGCGGTTTTCAAACCAAGCCAAAGTGTTGCTAGACCAAGGAGAAACAAAATACAGTGTGCCATCGGATTACATTGAGTTTTAGTTTGGTTTTTCAACAGAGCTTATATAGCCTAAAAGTTATTGTTTAATTTCTTTGAATTGATTTTTATCTATGTAAGTATCATAAACCATGTAAGTCCGAAAAGCGATCTCCAAGACTTAAAATTCTTTTATCTAATTACTCAAAAGTGCTTATGAGTTAGTTCTAGGCGGGATTAGACTTGTATCAGTTTATTTGGCGATCGCTCTGGGTATGAATAAAATAAAGGTTTGACTATTGGTTAATGCTGTCAAACTCGCGTTATGTTATGAATCGGTCTGAAAAAGAAATAAGCAAGGGCAGGAGTGAAATTAGGAATACTTTACGGAATTAGCGTTGGGACGGGCGATCCAGAATTGATTACGGTCAAAGGATTGCGAATCTTACAAAACAGCAGCATGATCGCTTTTCCCGCTGGCATTAATAATCGTCCAGGAATAGCTCAAAATATTGTCCAAGTTTGGCTCAAGCCTGAACAGCAAGTATTGCCTTTGGAATTTCCCTATGTGCAGAGTGAGTTACAGCTACAGCAGGCTTGGTTAGACGCAGCCGAAAGAGTTTGGCACTATTTAAATCAGGGAATAGACGTTGCTTTTGCCTGTTTGGGAGATATCAGTTTTTACAGTACCTTTACTTATTTAGCCCAAGTTTTGCAGCAGTCTCATCCTGAAGTAACCATTGAAACTGTACCTGGAGTTTCTTCCCCCATGGCGATTGCCTCCGAGTTAGGTATCCCCCTGACGGTTAATCAGCAAAAAATGGCGGTAATACCTGCTCTCTATGCTGTCTCAGAATTAGAAATAGCTTTGGATTGGGCAGAAATTGTAGTTTTGCTCAAGGTCAGCTCAGTTTATGCTCAAGTATGGCAGATTCTCCAGAAAAGGAGCTTATTAGAGAAAAGTGCGATCGTCGAAAAAGCGACGTTTCCCGAACAAAAAATATATCGTGACCTCCGTAATTATGCTTCATTGAATTTATCTTACTTTTCTGTCTTACTTATTCAGCAGTAGTTGATTTTAAGTTTGTCGGTTTGTCAATAGTCTAAAAGTAAATTTTTCTTACACAAAATATTGCAAAATATTTTTAATCAGCCTGGAGCTAGAGGATATGAGGCTTTGCCATGCTACTTTTGGATATGTAATTCGCACATCGCTCACGCATGAGCGTTTACAGCATAATCTATAAAGTTAGGAGTAGAAAATTCTTGGACATTAAACCCACGCAGCCAGGATTACGGCAAGAAGATATTGGTGAATACGTGGCTCAACTACAGCTCCACATGGCTTTACAGGCTCGCAATCTACTTCCTAATATGACCAACACTACTACTACTGATAGTCGGCGACAAATGTTGCAAGAAACTCAGGCGATCGCCGAAAAACTGGCTTCCCGTCAATCTTTGTAGTCTCGAATTTAATCTAGATTGAATAAGTCTAACTTCGCTCCATTTATTTAGACTTATTGATCTTACCCAAAACATCTTTTCAATCAGCTTTTAGAGTTTCAACGCATCAAGAAACTAATTTAAATGAATCTAGGCGTTGCTGAATATGTAATGATAAGCGGCTATTGCGTATACTCATTCACAAATAAAAAATATTGAAAGCTAAAGGCTAAAAGCTAAAAGCAGTATTATCTTGTACGTCGTTTTTTTTGGCAGAATTAGAGCAAGTTGGATATTGGTAATAACCCTTAATTTTCCCTCAAGATTAATCTTGCTTTTCGGCAAATACACGTAAACATAATTCTATTTTTCACTTAATTAATGAGGCTATGATCGTTAGCATTTGCGTCTCCAAAAATAGATGATATAACAGACGTATAGTTAAAAACCAATATTATCTGCTATATTTTACAGCGATCGTTGAGGTCAACTGCCAAGCTGATTCCCAGCGCTCAATTATTAAACATTAATATTAATAACTAATTATCTGAATTTATCTAAGTTCAATCATTTAGTAACAAAAACTATTTAAGCACAGATAATGATTCAAAATATATGAGACCTCTGGCATGAATCGAAAACCAATCATTCTTCCCTTTGACCCTTTCCCTCTTGCCTAGATAGTCAATGATGATTTGTGCAAGAAGTCTATTGTCTGATCATTGCTTATTACCAATTGATGGTAGATGAAGAAGTACAACGAAAAACTCCAAGAACAAATATTAATCGTCGATGACTTACCTGAAAATGTCAGGCTTCTATCATCTCTCTTAAGCGAACAAGGATATGGCGTTAGCTCTGCTACTGACGGCAAAATGGCTTTGTCTTTGGTCGAGCAGCAATCTCCCGATCTGATTTTGCTGGATATCATGATTCCCCAGCTAAACGGTTATCAAGTCTGTCGCCACCTAAAATCTGGAGCTAATACTAAACATATCCCCATTATTTTTCTTAGTGGTTTAGATTCTGAATTTGACAAAGTTGAAGCATTTAAAGTTGGTGGTGTAGATTATATTACCAAGCCATTTTTTGTGGAAGAAGTAATTTTTCGTGTCAAAGCTCAACTATCTTCCATACAGCAGCAGCAAAAATTCAGGCAAATCTTAAGTGAGCAGATTACAGAAAGAAGAATTGCCGAACGAGAATTAAATAAATCTCGTGCTTTATTAACAGGATTATTAGATAGTTCCCTTGATGGAGTTGCTGCCTTTGAAGCAATTCGCGATCACCAAAGCAAAATTATTGATTTTCGCTGGTTAATTGCCAATCCTGTAGCGGCAATGACTGTGGGTGGCACAATTGATAGCTTAAAAGGAAAGCGTTTATTTGTCGAAGGTTCTCCGGGAAAGCTCTTTGATGGCTTGTTTGAATCATTTGTGCAGGTAGTAGAAACCTGTACTGTCCTCGAACAAGAATATTACTACAACTCTTTCTCCCTCAAAACCTGGTTTCACATTGTCGCTGTCAAACTGGGTGATGGCTTTGCCATGACCTTTCGCGATATTAGCGATCGCAAACAAATTGAAACAACACTCAAAAAAGCCAATCTGCGCTTAACTTACCAGGCAAATATTGATAGTCTGACTCAAATAGCCAATCGTCGTCGCTTTGATGAATATATTACTCAAGAATGGTCAAGATGCGCTCGTGAACGAGAATATTTATCCCTCTTGCTGTGTGACGTAGATTATTTCAAGGCGTACAACGATACTTATGGACATCAAGCAGGAGACAGTTGTTTATATGAAGTAGCCAAAGCAATCGAAAGAGCTGTCAAACGACCCGCTGATGTTGCCTTTCGCTATGGTGGTGAAGAGTTTGCCGTTATTTTGCCCCATACTGAAGGACAAGGAGCAATTAGAGTAGCAGAAGAAATTCACGAACAAATTCAAGAACAGAAAATTGTTCATGCTTCTTCCCAGGTGAGCGAATATGTTACCCTCAGCGTAGGCATATCTAGTATTATTCCTGATACTCGAACATCTCCCCACAATTTAATTTCTGCTGCTGATAGTGCTTTGTATGATGCCAAACTGAAAGGTCGCAACCGAGTGATTTATCGTTCTGTAGAGACTCTCTGACAGACTTCACCCCCTGCTTACTCCTAATAGCATTACGCATTTACCAACGCCTAAAATCGAAAACAGATATTGCTTTTGATTTGTCATCCTTCATTCCTTATGAGTCGCAGTATCCTTTAGACATCCTTCATCCTTACGGGCAGATATACTAGCTTGTCCATCAATTTTGTACGGCTATGTTACTGTCTTTGACAACATCTTTTTTGTATCTAGGGTTGCAAACGATACATTTCTTCTGGTACATTGGTTAGGCGCTAAAAAAGCAAGCCAGGATAGCTCAGGTGGTAGAGCAGAGGACTGAAAATCCTCGTGTCGGCAGTTCAAGTCTGCCTCCCGGCATCTTTATACTACAGCTAGTGATGCTTATACAAGAACCGATTGAAACTTCCCATTAGTTTTAGAGTAGTATTTAATACTTCTTTTTTTGGGCAATTTTTGACACTTTTTAATAAGAAATGGGTGTAAATTGGATGTAAAGCATTCCCAGTCTAAAACTTGTTTACACCCAAGTTCAGAAATTCGGCATTAGGTCTTTTTAACGGAAGAAAATTTTTTAGGTTGTTGTACGATCAATAATAATTTTATGTACAGCAAGAAAGTGTGGATGGACAAAAAAATCTTAGACGATAATTCTTCAAGCTGAGTTTAATCAGAACTTACTATGTAAGAAAGTTACTTCAAACGCTTTACAACCTCTAAGCTCCTGTAATCTATTCGATACTGAAAATACGTCATTCATTTCATAGTGTTGAAAGATATCGAGTCCGCGATCAAGAGATATCTTCCAATTAGTGTCAGTAACTATGTGACGAGCATGAATAGTATTTGTACCATCAAATTCCCAAGTAAATTCAATGCCAGCAACGGAGGCTGATTTTTGAATACTTTCAAGATATTCAATTTGAGACTCGCCTTTAAATTCGTCTAATGTAGTGATTAGATGGATATTTAGCTCATCTTCTTTTACTTTTTGCTTGATTGCGGTTTCGATAAATTCCATCAGGTTTCTTGCCTGATGAAAAAGACGAATGTAGGGATCTGTGATTACAATCTTCTTAGCATTTTTGAGATACGGTCTAAATAGCGAGTCAAATGAAACACCACGCTGGTTTTCTTTATAGACAAGATGCTGCTCTTTTAAGACACAAGAAGTTGTTTGTTTTTTTTCGATATCAATCGAAGCTGATTCAGATTCCTTAACTTTTTTGGAAGCCGCTTCTTTATCAAGACTTTCTAGTTTTTGATAGTAGTAGGTAGGATATTCTTCTTCTTCGAGAGTAGTAATAGTTTGGGAAGTACCTTCCTTATCATCGTAGGTAAAGTTAACCTCTGCATAGGTAGAATCAATTCGCAGAAGTTGGTCTTTCACTCGCTTACGCCCTTCCATTGAAAAACGTAGTAAATCCTCTATTTCCTGTTTAGTCCCTTTGCCATCTGGAAAAAGAATTTTCATTAAGCCTGAGAAGGTTTTGTGAATAGCATCGCGATCGCGAGTGGAAATATCTGATGACAGAGTAAAGTGTTGTTTATAACGATCTGAGTAATCGTGGTTTCGCATCGATCGCAAAATTTCGGCGAGGTAATCGACGACAAATCCGTAGTTATTAGAAAACATTTCACCCCTAATAATATCTACTTCCCAGCCTGGGATATAGAAATGGATTCGATCTAAAAATGCCGAGTCATGAAATTTATCGGGTAATTCTTCAAATAAATCGGAGTGTTTGAGCATATAAGGGACATTATGCTTGGTGTTACCGACAAATACCATTGAAGCTTCAGCACCCAAAGTCTCTACACCCCGCGAGAAAGACTTATTTGCCAGATAGTTCTTCATGATATCGACGAGTCCTTTGTTGACCCTCTTTTGTCGTCCAGCAAATTCGTCAAAAGCCACGACATCCCAGTATCCAACTAAACCGATTTTGCCACTGGAATTATTAACAAACAGTTTGGCAACGGTTACTTCTCCGCCTGATATTAGAGTGCCGTGGGGTGAAAACTCGGAGAAAATATGAGATTTCCCCGTCCCTTTAGGGCCTAGTTCGATTAAGTTATAGTTGCGTTCGCAGAAGGGGATTAGACGGATGAGTTGGGTCAACTTGCTGCGTTTGCCAAACAGTTCGGGATTGAAGCCAATACTCTGCATGAGTAGATCGATCCATTCTTCTGTGGAGAAGTGTTGGCGAGCTTCTACATAGCCATCAAAGTCAAAATGAGATAGCTGAATCGGCTTGAGCGAAGACAAAATCCAGGGAGAAACCTTTTTATCTTCGGTGAACTCATACTCAACATCAGCAATACACCAGACACCGCTTACCAGCAGCTTAGGGTGTTTCTTTACTGTTGTAGAATCAACAAGTACCTTTTTAATTCCTAAATTGGCAAAAGTTGCTTCATAAACATCCGCTTTTTCATTAAGGGAGACTTGAATTCTATCAATGACTTTGTAGCGACCTCTTTCTTTGATGTTGGAACGGATTAGTCCCGCTTCGTTGCGATGAACGTAGTGTTGGCGTAAGATTTCTTTTACGGTATCGATGCCCTGCTCAATCGTAGCTTCATCGTTAGTAGCGCAATATTGTCCGAGCAGATACTCCAAGACGTAAGAAGGGACGATCGCATTACCTTTGACCGTTTTTACTAGATCTTTGCGGACAACAAGACCTTGAAAGTGCTGGTTAATTTTGAGATCGAATTGATTCTGCAAGATTTACCCTCCTTTAATTAATTATCAAAATCACCGAGAAACGAACGGCGCATAGTATATTTCAGTGACCGATATTCTTTATACTGGGATGTTCCTTCACGTTTTTCCTCAAGGCGTAAAGTTACTTCTTGTCCGTTTAATTCATCTGCTTGCTTGGTTAGGATAAATGTCGCTCGTTGCTCTCTATCTCTTGAATTAGGAGAGTTAATGTCAAAAGAAAGTTCATGGGCATCGGAGATTAGTTCGCCATTTTGAGCATAAATTCCTGCTCTTAAGTATCTAGGATGAATTTTTTCGGTGACGGGTTCGGTTTGATAGAGGGTTACTACTAGTTGTTTGGAAGAAATAATCGAACTTGCTCCAGGAATAATATTTACCTCAACTAAAGTTGTATCGCTCTGACGTTTTTTGTTGATTTTAAGCACGGGGATGACTATTTCTTGTAGCGACGCACCCCCATGAACGTATCGGCTACCAGAACCTTTGCGACGTAATCGATTGATCGATTTAGGAATTTGTACTTCCAAGTCTCCAAAGAGTCCTAGTTCTTTAGAAGTAAACTTTCGCAGGCTAGAATTTTCCTCAAGACCTCGACCGAGGATAAAACGGCGATCGCGAAACAGAATTTCTTCTCCTTTGGGTTCAACGCTGGCAAAATCACTCTCGTCGAGGCTACGGTTTTGGTATATGACCCCGTGGTCAGCAGTAATTAAAATGTTGCTGACATTAGCATTTGCCAATTTCTTAACTAGTTGAATTAGCTCTTTGAGGGTATCTTCTACAGCTTCAAAAACCCTCTCTTCAGTGTCCCTTTTGTCACCTGTCGCATCAATACGATTGTGATAAACGTATACAAGATCGTGGTTGCGAACTAGCGATCGCCTATCTTCTCGATTAAGCTTCATCAATTCTTCTGCTTTGACCGCAGTAGTTCTTCCAGGCAAAACTCGTTCTAATTGCTTTTTACGGTTTACCAGTCCTTGGGAACTTTGTTCATCTACCTCAACATTGCCTTTGTTGGTTAGGCTCAGGGAACCATTGGGTAGTAATGCTGCCATTCCTAGTTGAGTATAGCTAGGTAGCATGGTCATGGCAACTTCTAGCTCTGCTTCATAGCGGTCTTCGCTGCGAATTAACCTTAAAAACTCCTCCCCTATTTCATAGCGTAGAGCATCAGAAATAATCACAAATATTTTGTTCTTCTTCTTTAAGAACGGTTCTATCCAACGGGAGAAAAATTTTCTTTGAAGAGCTACTTCAGGAGCAGACCAACTCTGTGTAGCATCTACTAAAGTTTGCCAGCGATCATTTAAGGGTAAAAGGTAGTTGTTATCGTATTGATTCTC
>JBCCNG010000035.1:0-14669 GCA_039025955.1 Cyanobacteria bacterium P01_C01_bin.72
CTGTTAAAAATCGAAGATCGCACTCTACGTCCTCTAGATTTTATGCCCATTTGTGGCAGAGTAGTTTCTAAACCAGGCTACAGTACTTTTTCCGAAGCCTTATGCTGCGATACTCCCATAGTTTCTTTAACTCGTCAGGGATTTGCGGAAGCGCCAATTTTGCTCAATAGTATCCAAGACTATTCCCAACACCAAATTATCACCACTGAAGAATTTTTTACAGGAGACTGGGATTTCCTGCATCAGCCTCTACTTGAACCGCGCCAAACTGAAAAACTAAGTAAAGATGGAGCTACTACTATTGCACAGGAAATCTCTAATTACCTCATTTAGTCTTAACTTATCACCAATTGTGAAATGCTCAATGTTAAATGCTCAATGTTTAATGTTAAATGCTACTGTATCTCCCAAGAATCGATTATTTTCTCCACCGCAGGATAAAACTTAGCAAACTTGGCTCTTTCGGCGGTATAAATAGCAATATAGACCTGATTATTTTTAATTGTAAAAGCTTCCATCTGTCTAAGCTGCAAAGATCCCTCTTGGCGGGAATAAACTACTGTACGAGCGGGAATATTATCAATAGTAGTTTGAAAATCTTTGTATAACTCGATGTTGCCTTCTGCTTGACTAATACGATTTAAAACCGTCTGACTATATTTTTCCAGGTTGGTAGGTTCAGAAGATAAATACTCAACTGCAATATAGACTTTTTCGATATATAAATCCGCATCGGCTTCTTCTGGAGAGGCAAAAACAACAATTTCCCCCGTAATTGGATCGTCTAGCTGTCTTTGAGACCAGGTGTTAGGGTACTGCAAGGAAAATTGATAGTCTTCGTTAATATATTCAACAAAACTTTTCTCGGCGTTTTTATTGAGACCAACAAAAATAATGACGGAAGCGATTACAAAAGGTATCGCTAGTAAAAACCAAATAATGCCCCGAACTAGGTTAGATGAGCTAGATTTGGAGCTATTACTAGCCAGCTTGCTTCTGTGCCGGGATGACTGAGAAACATTATTACTGCGGCGAAAGGGTGGCGGAAAAGTAACTACGTTGTGTGAAAAGTCAAGATCTTCTAGTACTTCTGTAGCAGATTGATAGCAGTCAGCAGGGCAAGCAACCATTTTGTTGAGAACTTTGACTAAATCAGGACGGATATTAGCGGTGGGAGAATTATTTGGGTGAGTCAGTTGCTCTGAATCAACTTGATCATTGTCCGCTTGAATCGACTCAGAAAATTCACCCGTTAAAGCGTAAATAATCGTTTTACCCAAAGCATAAATATCTGAGTAAGCGTCGGCTTTTGACTGCTGACTATGTGACTGCTGACTATTAGGAGCAAAACCTGGATTAAAAATCTTTTTTGATGTCTGGCTAGTTTGCCAAAGTGCGCTCTTTACTGCGGCAAACTCGGTGAGAAATTTACGACCGCCCTGATCTTCTTTTAAGCTTTCTGGTTGAATATTGAGATGAGCCACCCCTAGTTGATGAACTTGTTCTAGGGCGCTGAGAATTTCTTGCAGCCAAACAATCGCTTCTCCTTCATTCAGCAGGTTATTTCTCAGAGTTTCGGCTAAGGTTTTGCCAGGAATATATTCTCGAACCAAATAAAATTCGCGATCGCACTCAAAAAAAGCCAATAGCTGGGGAATCTGAGAATGCTGACTCACTTTTTGCATAATCTCACCCTGAGCCATAAATATTTGCAGGACTTTTTGCCAAGATTGTCTACCCAAAATTTCATGGTCGTATTGGGGCTGCAATTGCTCTATTTTGCACCTTGTTTTATTATCGGAGACATGATTAAAAGCTAAATCTTCTGCAAGATAAACAGTACTCCAATCATTTTGACTGAGCTGCTGAACAAGGCGATAGCGATCGTACAGAATCTTACCAACTGTTGACTTCATTCAAGCTTAAATATACTGGTAGCAACGAATAACCAAGATGGGACTCTATTCTAACCAAAAGAGCTGCTCAACTAGATAACTCTTGTGCCAATTCATCAAGACGAGCTAATACCTCCTGACTATGGATACTTGGTCTGACCCCCAAAAAGGTTGCCCGTAAAATACCATCAGGGTCGATTAAATACGTATGTCGTAAAGACATCGCACCCAGCCAAGAGCCGTAAGCTTTGCTAACCTTGCCGTCAGTATCTGCCAGCAGCGGAAACTTTAATCCTTCAGCATCACAAAACTCGGCATGAGAATCAACGTCGTTGACACTAACCCCAAGAATTTGTGCATTGCGTGTTTCGTATTCTGCGAGATCTCCCTGGAAACGACGAGCTTCAATCGTACAGCCAGAAGTAAAATCTTGGGGATAAAAATAGAGTACAATCCACTGTCCTCGATAATCATCTAGGGCAATCTCGCCGTCTCCTGTATTTGTTTCGAGAACAAATTGAGGCGCAGGTTCACCCAGGGGGGGCTGTTTGCCTCCCATTGCCCAAACCTGGGGCGCAGCAAGATTTAGCAACACTAAAGCAAGGAGCATACTGAGCCAAAAGCGAATTGAGAACAAACGTTTCATAATTTACATAAAGTGTGATTTACTTATCATAAGATTACAAGTAATGCTAAAACCATAACAAAAAATTAACCTGCATATACTGATATGCTGTGGTTGTAACTGAGCGTAGGCTCGCAATTATTTGTTCAGGCAGTTGCCCAGATAAGCACATAGATAAGAATACGAAATTATGAGTACAGATTTGATTGCACCTCACGGTGGAGAGCTAGTGAATCGTCTGGCTAGTGCATCAGAAAAAGAAAACTTCTTAGCTCAAGCAGATTCCTTACCTAGAGTTCAGTTAGACAAACGAGCAACTTCCGATCTAGTGATGATTGCGATCGGTGGTTTTAGCCCCATTTCTGGCTTCATGGGTCAGGATGATTATCTCGGCGTAGTTAAAAATATGCGTCTTGCTAGTGGCGCTCCCTGGTCAGTTCCCGTTACCCTATCTGTAACTTCTGCCGTAGCCGAACCTCTGGAAATTGATAGCTTAATTCGCCTCGATGATCCCGATGGTAATTTCATTGGTGTTTTGCAGCTTACAGAGAAATATACCTATGACAAGGAGCTAGAGGCAAAAGAAGTCTATCGTACTACGGAAAACAAGCATCCTGGAGTTAAGGTGGTTTACGAGCAGGGAGAAATCAACCTAGCGGGGTCAGTATGGCTGCTGGAGCGAACAGATCATCCTACCTTCCCCAAATATCAAATTGATCCCGCTGCTTCGAGGGCGATGTTTCAAGAGAAAGGCTGGAAAACCGTAGTGGGATTTCAGACTCGTAATCCTATTCATCGTGCCCATGAATACATTATTAAGTGTGCCTTAGAAATAGTTGATGGGCTGTTTCTTCATCCTTTGGTGGGAGCAACCAAAAGCGATGATATTCCAGCGGATGTCAGAATGCGCTGTTATGAAATCATGATGGAAAACTATTTTCCTCAAGACAGAGTAGTGTTAGCAATCAACCCTTCTGCTATGCGCTATGCAGGCCCTAGAGAGGCAATTTTTCATGCTCTGATTCGGAAAAACTACGGCTGTACTCATTTTATTGTTGGTCGCGACCATGCTGGGGTAGGAGACTACTATGGCACTTATGATGCTCAAGAAATCTTTAGTGAGTTTACTCCTGAAGAACTGGGTATTACGCCTCTAAAATTTGAACACGCTTTCTACTGTACTCGTACAGAGCAGATGGCTACAGCTAAAACTAGTCCTGCAACTAAAGAAGAGCGCATTCACCTGTCAGGAACAAAAGTTCGAGCTATGCTGCGAGAAGGAAAAACTCCACCACCACAGTTTTCTCGTCCTAAAGTCGCAGAAGAGTTAGCCCGGGCAATGAAAACAAACTAGTCTTAATTGATTGGCAAATAAGTCCAAGGCAATTATCAATTGCCAAAGCAAAACACTATAATTGGTTACAGGTTCACAAGGTTGAATTATCATATATTGACCTTGACCTGTAATCTTGGCTTTTTAATCAGAATTGCAACAATATTTGGCAGCTATTCATTGATCGACCGATCGCAGATTTTTCAACGCTAGTAGCTAATATGGGACTTGACCGCCGAACTTTTCTACAGCAGGCTGGACTGGCTTTTTTAACCTGGGGCGCAGCCGAAACTGGTATATCTTCACTTGTCAACCACAATCTTTTAGGTGCTTCACTCAAAAATTATCAGCAAACCCTCGCGCAGCCTACTAGTCGCAAACTGGCTTTACTAATTGGGATCAATCGCTATTCTGCTCAGGATAATCTAGCAGGTTGCATCATGGATGTTGAACTACAGCGAGAACTGCTAATCCATCGTTTTGGCTTTAACCCCAAGGACATACTGACTTTAAGCGATCGCCAAGCCACCAGAGAAAACATTGAAACGGCTTTTTTGGAACATCTGACTCAGCAGGCAAAACCTGACGACGTGGTTGTGTTTCACTTTAGCGGTTATGGTGGACAGATTAAAATGCCACTGTCTGCTAAGTTACCTGCAAAATTGCTAGAGGAAGAAGTTGCGGCAGCGGAAGTTAAGGATAATTTTCGTCTGGCAAATAGCTTCATCCCCGCAGACGGACTATCTTCTAGTAAGAAAACCATTTTTGCCAACAGTATTCTCCAAGATACTCTATTCATCTTGGCTCAAACTCTATCTACTTCTAAATGTACTTTCGTCCTCGATACTAGCTTTAATACTAATCCTCGTAGCCAACATGGTAGTTTTAAAGTCCGTTCTGTCTCTCAGTTAGCCGAGCAGCCTAGTTTTCAAGAACTGGAGTTTTTGACCCAACTCCAGGAAGATTTTTCCAGCAAAGGATTAAAACCGAGCAAAAGACTGCTTTCTTTGCCTGGAGTAGTATTATCTGCCGCTAGCAAGAATCAAGTAGCAGTAGAGCGAAACTGGGATGGTTTAACCGCAGGGCTATTCACTCAGGCATTAACTCAACATCTATGGCATATTACTCCTAGTAGTAAAGTTCAGGTTGCTTTAACTCGTACTGCCGAAACTGTCGAGCAGGTAATGGGCAGACAGCAGCAGCCCACTCTGAGCAATCCCGATAAATCAGCGATCGCTTACTACTTGGCGATTAGCAATGCTCCTAACGCCGCTGGCATGATCAGTAAGGTGAGCAAAAATAACCACGCTGAAATTAAATTATTAGGCTTACCTGCCAATATTATCAGTAGCTATGGAGTCAATTCCTGCTTTAATCTAGTCTCTGCTCCAGAGAATACTGCACCTCAGATACAGGTCAAGTCCAAAGATGGGTTGATGACTAAAACCCAGCCTTTGACCGATCTCGAACCCCTGAATAAAGGTCAATTAGTTCGGGAGTCAATTCGGATGCTAGATCATGATCTGAGCTTAAATTTGGCGCTGGACGCAGATCTCAACCGCATTGAAAGAGTTGATGCTACTAGCGCCCTGGCTAATATCCCTGCAATTAACTCCGTCATCGTTGCTAGAGAGCAAAATGCTGACTGTTTGATCGGCAAAATCATGACGAAGAATGAATCATCAGCCACTTCTGATTTAAATCTCGATAACCCTTCTTTTGCTTACGGTTTATATACTGCTGGTGGCGACTTAATTGGTAAAACTATGGGTGTGCCAGAAGAAGCGGTCAAAATAGCGGTTGATCGTCTACGACCTCAGTTTGATAATCTTTTAGCAACGAAGTGGCTAGAATTGACGAATAACGAGTTCTCTTCACAAATTAAAGCCAGCGCTACATTATTAACACCAGAGATTAAATCTCCTCTCTGGAAAAAATCAACCCTGATCGCCAATGATAGTATTGCATCACTGAAAAAACCGCTTTTTGCTCCTAGCCCTATTTTGCCCGAAGGTAACAACAATTTACCTAGAATAGCCAAAGGAACGGAAATTAAGCTTAATTTGGGCAATATAAGTGAACAACAGCTACATACCATTATTTTGAGTGTTGATTCAGACTTTAATCTTTACGCTCTGTACACTCCTGCTCAATCGTCTGTGATTGAAGGCAATGTACATCTAGAAGAAATTGCGATCGCTCCTCAAGCAGAATTATCGCTCCCCTCGGCAGAAAACTCTTGGAAATGGAAAGTTTCTGAATCAGCAGGAATCAACACTCTCTACGTTTTACTGTCGCTTCAGCCCTTCACCGAAACTCTCAAAGCTTTTGCGAATCAGCAAAATTTCAAGCTCGATCAGCAACAGGTACTTAATGTCACAAATCCGCTCAACGTCACCCATGCTGTAATGCAAGATTTGCACAACACCAGTGCCGTTGCCGATGAACTGTTGCCCAATGACAACGTCTACGCTTTAAATGTCAATAGCTGGGCAACTTTGAAGTTTGTCTATGAAGTAACAAATGAGCAGCCTTCAACAGTTAACATTTAACGTTGAACATTAAGCATTGAGTATTTAACAGAGAATTATATTTAGCAACACTGTCTGCTTTGAGATGAGAAGTTAAAATACATCAGTATATCCTTTCTCAACTAGTAGCTGCTCAATGCAACCAACGGATATTGTCATCTTGTCAAATGGACCAGGAGAAGTAGCGACCTGGGTTCGCCCTGTGGTGAACAATTTAGCTCAGATTTTTGGTAAGCAACAATCAATCAGAATTTCTGTACTGTTATCTCCCTGTCCCCATAGTACAGGTAAAGAGGGGGCGATCGCCTCTAGTTATGAAGCCGTAGATCGTGTGTTACCTGCCAGTGACTTTTTTCGCTTTCTCCTTTGGGGTAAGACGAGAGACAATTGGCAATGGCATCGTCATGGCATCGTAGTATTTCTGGGCGGTGATCAGTTTTACACCGTGGCGATCAGCAAACGTTTAGGCTATTCCAGCTTAGTTTATGCTGAATGGGATGCTCGTTGGTATCGCTTGATTGATCGTTTTGCCGTCATGAATCAAAGAGCAATTGAGCGAGTCCCCCCGTCTTATCAACATAAGTTTTCTCTGGTAGGAGACCTAATGGCAGATGTCGCCTTAGAAGCGAAACAGTCTCATTCTCAATCTGATATTATCGTTGGTTTACTGGTGGGTTCAAAACCAGCTAAACTCACTCAGGGAGTTCCTTTATGTATGGCGATCGCCGAAAAGGTTCAGCAGCAGCTACCTCAGATTCGCTTTATGATTCCTGTTGCACCAACTTTGGACTTAACAACCCTGGGTAATTATGCCAGTCGCCAACATAATAATTTAATTGCCGCTTTAGGCAACGTTACAGGAAAGCTTGTTTACCCTAGTAAGCAGCGACCTCAACTAATCACTTCTGGAGGTACGAAAATTGAGCTAATTACCGAATTTCCTGCCTATAACGCCATCGCTGACTGTAAATTATGTTTGACTACCGTTGGCGCTAATACTGCTGAATTAACGGCTCTCCAAGTGCCAATGATTGTTCTGCTGCCGACCCAACAGCTAGATGCCATGCGATCCTGGGATGGACTACCAGGTATCCTGGCAAATTTACCGGGAATTGGGACTCTATTTGCCAAATTAATTAACTGGCTGGTGTTGCAACAGGGTCGCCTATTTGCCTGGCCCAATATCTGGGCAGGAACAGAGATAGTGCCAGAATTAGTGGGTAAACTTGAACCCGCTACTGTAGCAGAGCTAGTTCTTGATTATCTGAGACATCCTGAACTACTCCAGTCAATGAGCGATCGCCTTAAAGCTATTAGAGGACAAACTGGCGCAGCACGCCAAATCGCGGATATAATAAAGGCGGAAATAACGAAAACTTAACAATCTTCCAGGGTAGCCTGTCAAGTAGCAGAATATAGCTGCTTAGTTGCGACCAGAAATCGACAACCCTTGTCAAAGATGATCCTTCAAGGTTATATTCAGGTTAATATTTGATAGGTTAACGTCTCAGTTCTCTAGTGATCCCATGGTAATTGTCGCCAAAAGAATGGGAAGTCAGAGATTGCTCTGCCGTAAAAGCGGTCAGAACCTCAGAGGCAATAACCTCGGAGTCAGCTCTGCTGACGATGGCAAGCTTAAAGTAACGCTTTCCCAAAGGCACCAAGGAATGCTGACCAAGACATGACAGACACATGTAGGCAAGCCCATTGCGCTCTGACTGTTGGTCAACTAAAATTGCTTTTGATGATAGTCAAGCTTGCTATCCCAAAGGTAAATAAGATTTGACTGTATGCCTAAAAACAGGTTAAATCGGCTTAATTCTTACCATGTATTGTAACGTGTGTTGTAAGTAATTATTTCCTCTATTTTAAGATCCCATTTAAGATCCCATTGTCTCATTCCGTGTTAGAGCTTTATCCTATAGGATTTAAATTACATAGCTCAGAGTAGTTGTGGAGACCTTGCTATAAAGTTCAACGCCCGAACTATTAAAAACTCTAGCGTCCCCAGACGCAGACTCAAAGCGATGCTCTTGAGAGTCGAGGATTAATATGCAGTCAATTAAATAGACTATCTTGCTTTTCAACTTGGTTGGACAGTGCTTCTAATAGCAGCTAAACTCCAACAGAAGTTTGACAAAAGAGCTTGAACTCAAATGAATTAGGTTCAAGCTAGAGCTAGTAACAGATAGTAAGGAGAGAGTCATAGTCTATAAGCTAGTCTTGGCTCGTTAGTCCAGCCTTAAATACGAAGTTCAATTGCTTAGAAATAGAGTATGTTGAGTCTAACCGCATCTTGTAAGCAGGTGTACGGGAGCATAATTAGCAAGTAATATTTTGAGCGCTATATAGCCAGATATATGGAAGTCATCAGTTTATTTCCAGTTCGTAAAAGATTTTTGCTTCGAGAAACAATAAAAAAATAATCAGCCATTTCTCAATCAGTGGATTGTGTGGTTTTAACACAGGCTTATCAACAATTAGCCAGCAGAATTTTTGAGGAAAATTAATGCCAAAACAGATCATCATTGCAGAACAACATCATATAGCGGCTGTTTTCTGGGAAGAACAAATTCAAGAATTAATAGTTGCTACAGGGCATCAGCAGGTAAGCGATATTTATCTGGGTACGGTAGAAAATGTTATTCCTGGTATCGATGCAGCTTTTGTCAATATTGGTAATAGTGAACGCAACGGCTTTATTCACGTCACAGATTTGGGTCCATTGCGTCTGAAAAAAAGTGCCGCTGCAATTACTGAGCTGTTAGCCCCGCAACAAAAAGCTTTAGTTCAAGTGATGAAAGAGCCGACGGGAAATAAAGGTCCTCGGCTGACAGGAAACGTTACCCTCCCAGGACGCTATTTAGTTTTGATGCCCTATGGCAAAGGAGTTAAATTATCTCGGCGTATTTCTAATGAAAATGAACGGAGTCGTTTACGAGCCTTGGCAATTTTGATCAAGCCGCCTGGTATGGGTTTGCTAATTAGAACGGAAGCTGATGGTAAAGCCGAAGAAGCGATCATGGAGGATTTGGAGTTTCTTCAGAAACAGTGGGAAACAATTCAGTATCAAGCAAATTATGCTAAACCTCCCGTACTGTTAAACCGTGATGATGATTTTATTCAGCGGGTCTTAAGAGACACCTACTCGGCTGAAGTAAATACGATCATGATAGATTCTTCATCAGGGGTCAAAAGAATTAAGCAGCAGTTAGCAAACTGGAGCAGTGGACGTTCTCCTCAAGGAGTATTTATCGATCATCATCGTGAACCCCAGGCGATTCTGGATTATTATCGCGTCAATGCCGCTATTAGAGAAGCCCTAAAACCCAGGGTGGACTTACCATCGGGTGGTTATATCATTATTGAGCCGACAGAAGCCTTAACCGTAATTGATGTTAACTCAGGCTCGTTTACTCGTTCGGCAACTGCCAGAGAAACTGTCTTATGGACAAATACCGAGGCAGCAACGGAAATTGCGCGTCAGCTGCGCCTGAGAAATATTGGTGGCGTGATTGTTGTTGACTTCATTGATATGGACTCCCATAGGGATAAAATCAAGCTCTTAGAACATTTTAATAACAGTCTCAAGGGAGATAAAGCGCGTCCTCAGATTGCTCAACTGTCGGAACTGGGATTGGTAGAGCTAACTCGTAAACGCCAAGGTAAAAATATTTATGAACTATTTGGTCAAGCTTGTCATACTTGCGGTGGTTTGGGTCAAATAGCTTATCTGCCAGGAAAACAAGAAGCGGAATCTCTGGAAACCTTGCCGATTCTGACTCCTGCTGGCATCCGCGAACCAGTCAACAGTATTCGTCCTATAATTCCTGCTCCTGTTGAAAGACCAGAAAAACTGACTATCTCAACTAAAAATGCCCCTAATCTTTTAAATGATGATGAATCATCAGATTTGCTCAATCACCCTAACTACCAAGAACAAGGTGCAGGTAGTAACGGTCGTCGTCGTCGCCGTAGCCGTCGCAATGATTTATTAATCAAAGACGAGTTGATTGAACAACAGGCGAGAACGAATGATGAAAATCTTGATCAAGCTTTAGATAACGGTCAAGAGGAACGTAAATCTCGATCGCAATCGAGGTCGTCCCGTCGAGAGGAAGTTCCTCTAGAAAAAGTCACGGTGGAGATGGACGATCTATCCCAAGAAATCTACGCCTTAATGGGAGTTTCTCCTTTAGTATATGCTGAACAAGGAGAAACTGATCCTAAATCGGTATTGGTCTACGTCAAAAAACCAGGGGAAGAACTGGTTGAGCCAGAGAATACAGTCGAAAACGAAACCGAGCAGACTCAAACTGACAAAAAGCCTAAAACTAGAGGTAGAAAGCCCAAGGTCAAGCTAGAACCAGAAGCAGAAATAGTTGAGGACAAAGCTGAAGCCGCAGCGCCAGAGCTAGAGACAGAAACAGTTGAGGATAAAGTTGCAGCAGAACCCAAGAATGGTCGTCGTCGTCGTCGTCGTTCTTCTGCGGCAAAAGATGCTTAGGTATAGGTTGCTGAAACTAATGTGAGTTCAATGAGTACAAAATTTGTGTGTCAGGGTAAGGCACAAAGGCACACAAAGCAAAGCTTTGTCAGTCCTAATGGATATGTTATGCCCTTGTGGTACACCTTCGGATATCGTCTAACGACATCTAAAATCTCATGAAATTTCAGTTTGATGATTCTCTGCTGGCAGAATTTACTAAGCCAGACACTCTGATTGCTGGAGTTGATGAAGTAGGTAGGGGTGCTATCTTTGGTTATGTTGTCGCCGCTGCCGTGGTTTTACCTCTCTCTACAGTGCCGCAACTGATTGCTTTGGAAGTTAAAGACAGCAAAAAGCTATCTCCTCGGCAAAGGCAAGAATTGATTCAGCCAATCAAAGATGCTGTTCAAGGATGGCAAATTGGTTCGGCGACGGTAGCGGAGATAGATGAGTTAAACATCTTACAGGCTTCTCTTTTAGCCATGAAAAGATGCATTCTCAATTTACCCGTTGCCCCCAACCTTTGTTTGGTAGACGGTAGAATACCCATTCCCAACCTGGACTTCAAGCAAAAAACCGTGATCAAGGGAGATCAAAGGTCGCCAATTATTGCCGCAGCGAGTATCCTGGCAAAAGTATGGCGTGACGAACTAATTGTTGAGTTAGCAGAGCAATATCCTGAGTATGATTTGGCTCAAAACAAGGGTTATCCTACTGCCAAGCATTGTTTAGCGATCGCTCAATACGGTATTACTCCTCAACATCGTCGCTCTTTTAAGTCCTGCCAGTAGATAAGTAATCCAAATCTAAAGAGAATTAAAATCCCAAATCAGGGGTTAATTTAGTCGAGTTATCTGTCTGAGGCTCTAACTCTTGAGATGCCCAATGCACATAATCTTCAACTAACTGAGTCATTAACTTCTGCTTAATTCTGCCCAACACTCCTTTAAGCAACTTATTTCCTGCTCGTTCTAAAAAAGGTTTGGGAGTGAAAACTAAGGCAGCAGGCAATTCTACTTTTACTCCTAAATCCGCCTGTCCTTCCAGTACGGTTTGACCATTATGTTCGCGGGGATATAAGACCCCCTTCAGCTTGAGGGTAAACCTGTCATTGATATAGTCAATACCTTTAATTTGACAGCCGACGGACTGTAAATAAACGCTGCTGCCAGATCCAGACCATACTTTTAGCTGTACAATTGGCTGAAAATGGTATATTTCCATGAAGTTAATTGGTCGCATCCTCAGTTCGTATACGTCAGCTGATGTTTGTCTGATCAACTGCGGTTCGGCGATCGCTTTTACCAACCTTTTCGGTTGGCGTAGGTAATGCTGGATCGGTGCGGTCTTATTGTCGATGGATATCTGAAGCGACTCTGAGGCGCGGAAATCTACGTACATTGCGTGAAGCTACTTAAGTATGGTCTATAAGTTAATTTTAAGTTACATTTCGTGACTATATTGTTTGCAAGTAAACAAATAATACTTTTGTTATACTTTTATGTCGCCAAATTTTAGATTATATCCCACATTCCGCTGTTAGCATCGTCATAAAAAGAATTAAGAATCTGGTGTAGGAAGAAGATAATAGCGACGACAAGACTCGCTGAAAAACTGTAAGATATGCCGTCGCTCGTCGGTCAAATTAACAACCTGTTGAACACCTTGGTAAACGACGAGATGAACTGCCATGAAACATTGAAATACCCAACGAAGTGTAGGGGTAGCAGTCGGTTTGCCTAATTGGTTGGGAATTGTTTTTGCCGATGCAGCTAGAGCCTGTCGCAGTTGACGTTGACCTAGATTGTAAACCAGCAAGCTCAAAGACATAATCATTCCGCGAAGGCTTACGCCTTCTAGTCGTCGCTTGCGGCGACGATCTGCGCGGACGCGCTGCGCAGCAATGCGCTTGGGGGACTTGAGAAAAATACTGGAAGCGAAAAAAAGAGGATCTTTCAGGAAACGAAAACCACGCTCTACTCCTTGTTGTGCTTTGTATTCGCTTAAAGCTTTATCTGCACTAAACTTTTCTGAATCAAGAACATTGGTCGCCAAAATAAATCGACCACAACGAATATTTTGAGCCGATATCTCACTCTCGATCTGGCGGACTATCCCCGTAACTCGATAACTAATGCGATTCGGTACATCATCTTTACCTGGCTTACCTGCTTTGCCATAGTGACGTTTTTCAACTGTCTGAATATCTGATAGTTCATGCCAGATCATTTGCTGCGATAATTTTTGTGCTGCGCTGATGGCATCTGCAACACAGGCGAATTCCTGGGTTGATAACTTCTTGAGTTCCTGGCTCGATTTTTGCTGATATTGCTCAATCTTTTTTTCTAATCGCTTTAGGTCTGATTTTCGTCGTTGTTCACTTTCAATTAGTAGCCATCGTTGTCGCACTCCTCCATATTCGCTATTTGATTCTGCTCGCTTATAACCTTTAAGACTACTTGATTCTAGCTTCACCACCTCCGAAACTAATGTTGATGCTTCTTGGATACTTAGGGGAACTCTAGTCAACCACTGCAAACCTTTCATGGCATTGATATTGTCTGCGCTGTATAGTGCGCCATCTGCTACGCACAATCCTTCAAATGTCCACTGTTGTCTAAACTCACTCAGCAACTCACCAAATCTTGCTTTGTCCGACTGGTTTCCAGAGGCGATTTCCATCATCACGGGAATGTCTCCATCACCAACACAAATCAAATTCAGCACAAATTGCTTGAGATCTGCTCGATGATCTCTGGAATATCCGTAGGTAATTTCAATCATTCCTGGCTCTGAGTTCTGTGCTGTGACCTCGTATTTTCCGTCTAGGTGGAATGAGCTGGAATCCAGGTGAGCTATCTCTTGTTTTACTCCAAATCTACGAGCTGCTTGAAGGCTAATTTCTAAAAATACCTCGCTCAATCCCGCTTCGTACAATTCATCTAAAACATCACCTAGTCGGTCATCATTGAGATACTCTGGCTTGATTCCGAATCCCAATAACTCTTCTGTTGCTATCCCAGAGAAAAACTTCTCAAATAAGTACATTGGTGCTGAAACAAAGCCTAATCCATTGAGTAGCATTGCCTTTACTACTACTCCTGTACTGACTTTTTTTCGAGAGTCTTTACCCAGTCGCTGGTTTAATTGCTCAACGATGCCAATCTCGTCTATTAATCCTGCAATGATTCCCAGATGATCTAGATTTTTGACCCTTATTGCTGAATTGATTCTGCCCTCTTTGCTCTCTAGCTTGGTTTTAGCTATATTTTAATTATTTTCCGCTCTTTTAAACAGCGGAATGTGGGTTTTATATATCTGCTATTTTGAATACAGTTATAGTTATTGATGTTTGTCAATAATTAGGATAATGAGCGATTGCATTACTATTAAGCCAGATATTATGAAATTATCTGAAATTGATGTTAATAAATTATCACAAAACCAAATAACTCAAATATTATTTGGCAATGCAGGAGATGATCGAAAACAAGGGGATTGTATTTTTACGTTTGGTGGAAGAGGCATTGAAAGAGTACATAAAGCTGTGGAATTATTCAATTTAAAACGTGCAGAATATATTCTATTTTCTGGCGGATATGGATATGGTAAATACACTTATCCTTTGTCGTGGACAATGCGAGATAATGCTATAAAGCTTAACGTTCCAGAAGACAAAATTTTAGTTGAAGATCGTTCAAATCATTCCAAAGACGGCGCGATCGCATCTTTATTTACCTTAGAAGATAAATTTGGTATTCATCGGATTACGAATCTTTTAGTTATCAGCATTCCC
>JBCCNG010000036.1:0-14542 GCA_039025955.1 Cyanobacteria bacterium P01_C01_bin.72
CTGCTTGCCAAGCTTCAATCAATTCTTGTTCATAGCTATAGCGATCGCTTAAAGCTTGTTTCCCATCCAGCAGCCGACTAAGAACATCAGCATGATCCAACTCTAAACTCTGACCTGTCAGGGCATTGGGGATAGCAGTACTGGCAACAAAGGTGAGAGATTCCCCTGGCTGGAGGGTACCGCTAAAAGTAGCCACGTGCAGGTGGCTGTCGCGATCATTTAGTCCCCGATAAGCCTCTCTTGGTAGCTGGAAGTTTTGATAAACTTCGTTTTCCAAAGTAACATTACCGCGATCGCACAAAAGATAAAATGACTGAGGATCAGCTACATCCATTGTGACCCGTACCCCATTAGCTACAGCCATTTGACTTGCCAGGGGTGGTAAACTGCCACCGTGAAAACTACGATAGTTGACTAAAGTTTTGAGAGTTAAGGTCAGCGGCTTGCTGCCTCGTTTGAGACTGTAGTAAACATAGGTAGTGTTTGCCTGGGGCTGCATCCAAAGGCGTTTTTCTACCAAAGCATCGGCGATCGCATAACTCCAGACAGGAATCGTCCCCTCCAAACAAAAACTTTCAATCTGCCGATAGCCATCAGGACTAACAGTATTACCCTGCCAGCGATTGCTCGCCATGGAATAATCTTCGCCGTTATAGGTCGCCGTATCGTCAATTTTGCTCAACAGCAGGGTGCGCTGCAAAGGAGGTTGAAGAGCCGCAACCAAAAGCCCATGATAGCTGCGGGTCAAATTCCCCGAAACCGTACTCGACCCATAGCCGCCAATGCCATTAGTAATTAACCACTCTCGCCCGTCCGCAATATCCAGCTCACCACAAATCTCCCGTCCAAATTTAATATTCATTTTTTTGTTCAATTGTTTTTAGTTTTTAGTTTTTAGTCGCATAAGCCTTTGACTTGTAAATCGTCTAACAATTAACAACTAAGATTCTTTAACAATCTCCACCGCCTCCATCATTCCCTGGTCTTCGTGATCCAAGATGTGGCAATGCAGAACAAACTTGCCGCTGAAATCGGTGTAGCGAGTGCGAATAGTTTGGGGTTCATCAGCAACAATCATGAGAGTGTCACGCCAGATGCGTTCGGTCTGATGGTGGGGATCTTGGCGATCATATTGAAAAGAATTGACGTGAATATGAAATGGATGTTTATCTAAGAGTCTTTTCTTGCCAACCTGGGCGCTATCGGTGCTAATCCGCCAAACTTCTGCCTGGTTAAGCTTTAGCTTTCGTTCCTCTTCAGGATCAAAGGCGTGGTCGTTAACGGCAAATTTAAACTGATTGGGATTAGAAGCGACTTGACTAATACTAAAAGCAGCTAACTGAGTTGGTTTCAGAGTTTTTAACTCACGATCAAGGATATCTGGCGGTGCGTCTTCTGCTTTGACCATTGCTATCTGGCGATCGCTCGGTAAGGGCATGTCGAGACTTTCGCCTTTAACAATTACTCTGGCTAGGATCGAGCCAGTCTCACCTTTGTTTAACAGAGATTCTTTTCTCGAACTGGGGGAGTCAATTAGGTCGTATTGTTGTGATGTTTCCCCAGGTAGCAAATTCTCCGCTTTAACCAAAACATCGCTGCGATAACCAGGCTCTAACTCTACAGTTTTCCAGCTATCTAGCTTGCCTAAAGCAATACCATCCACAGCAATTTCGTGTAGTTTGAGAGCTCTGCGGGTACGATTATTGCGTAATTCAACATCAATTCTTTCTCTGACTCCCGCATGAATAAAGCGCCAGCGCTGCACTTCTCCTGGACGCATCTCAATTACAGGGACAATCTGACCGTTAATAGTAATTCGGCGTTGTGATTCGCCCCATTTTTCGGGCTGAAATTCGTTATAGTTTTCGACTTGACCCTGTTGATCGTAGGCAATTTGCTGCAAGACAAAAACCTGATCTGTCGCGGCAGCAATTTCGGGAACATCATCCAAACCCCCTTCGACAATTAAGGCTCCCGCCATACCGCTAGAAACCTGAAGGGCAGTTGCTCCATGGAGATGGGCATGATACCAAAAAGTCCCTGCTGGATGGTCGGGTGGAACTACGATTTTGACCGTATATTCAGGGGCAGGATCGGCTGCTGTGCCCCGAGGATTCATCACCCGCAGAACATTGTCGCTACAGTTACCAGGATCGACGTGCAAACCGTGGGTATGAAAGTTAGTAATGTTGAAATTATGAGGTACATTGCTCGTATGCTTGGCTAGCTCGTACTTACAACCGTCTGGAGATTCTTCAACTAGTAAAGGAGCTGCGGACAAATTTGGTTCTGGGGGCAGATCATTGATTAGCTTGAGGTTAATCGTGTCTCCTGGTTTGACTCGTAGAGTAGGCCCTACTAGCTGACCATTATAAGAACGAAGATGAACCTGACAATCGGCAATCTGGCGATCGCTATATGCCACCGTTAGAGTTGTTTGCAATGCGCCATTTTCTGACTCAATCAGTTGAGGATTGGCAAAAGGACGACTCGCATAATTAGGGTTATTGATGTCAATTGCCTGGTAATCACAACCAGGAACAATCGGGGCAAGATCCTTCAGGGGAGCAGAATAGGCAGAATTAATCGGGAAGAAAAATAATAAGACAAATAAAGCAGCAGCCAATAAAATAGTCATCTTGATCTTCGGATTGGGTCTAGGGACTAGGAAAATAGAGATCTAGGAGATCAATTCAACTCCTCGATCTCTTGGATAAATTCTTAAAATCTCTCTCTCTGCGCGAAACAAATCTCATCACATCTCGCTCAAAAAACTAATGCTGGGAGCAAAGAAATATTCCCCTCCCTGCATAAACACCCAAAGCTTGAAGCCATAATCTTCTGTCTCAGACTCTCCCCAGACTTTAGGGTATCTTTGTACTCCTTCGGGCTGACCGATTACAGGATCGGGTCCAACACCTACTTTGACAAAGCGATCGGCATTCGCCCAGCGAGCCTGCATGAAGTTAAACTGATTTTCGATATTGGCTTGGAAACAAAGGAAGAGTAAACCCGAACCTCTCTCTGGTTCATTAGCAGTATTGCTTTCACCATAGCTAATTGCCCGACGAACAATTTGATGGCTTTTTTCAACTTCTAGAGCCTCATCAAAGCCTGGCGAAGATTCTACTCTGCCAGTATCGCCACGGGGGTTGGTCTTACGAACATGAGCATGAAAAGGACATTTACTCCCAGAAACATCCTCATCATAATTAAAGTTGAGGGGAGGAGTAGTCGGACTATTGGGCTTATCTGATTCTGTAAGGGGTGTTCCGTCAGGAAAACGACCCATAACCATAGCACCTGCAAGCTCATCATCGATTTTTAACTGTTGTGCCAGTTGTTCTTGGTCTGCCCGAAAAGCTTTAACGTTTTGTTCAAGCTTGCGATAAACTAAGTAGCTACCATAACTATCTTCAGTTTTACCGTTGGGGTCTTTGACCAAAACCAAATCTAATGAGGCTCTAGGGTCCCACTTATCAAAACCACCAGAAGTAGCCTTGGCGATATCCCGCTGTAAAAATAGAGGTTGACTAACACCATCGACAAAGCCAAAATGTTCGATCGCCTGACCTGCGGCATTTCTAATTACAAAACCATCTTCTCGGTGGAGAATATGTGCCACTGGTCTAAGTTTTGCCGTTACTTGGTTGACTAGCTGTAGTAGCTCATTGATGTTGTCGTCAGCAATTAAAATTAGGGCATGAATTTCCTGTTTGAATCCTGTTTCCCAGTTTTCTACTTCAGGATCGCCCAAAAATTCTCTAATCTGAGGGTTCTTCATTCCCATGGTAAAGGGCTGGTTTTTAGGGACTTGAAAAGGGTCGTATCCCAATGCTTCATAGCCAAAGCGGGTCAAGTAGAAATTAGCAAAAAAGCCGCCGCAGATGCCGTTTTGTTTGTAGTTTATCGCTTCATCTGACTGTTTTTGTGCGGAGGTAACATAAGTCTGGGTAAAAGCTCTGATCCACTCTTTGGCTTGAGGAATCTGTTCTGGTTTCCACTGCACAAATAAATGGACACTATGTTCCCGTCCATGTCCTTTGAGTATGTTGCCTTGAAGATCTGACAGCAATGTTTGATATTTACCAGGATTTTCGGGGTCAATTCCCGTCGGCGGAAGGTTTTTGAGTTCTGCTTCGTTTAGTGTCATAGGTTGTTGGTTGTTGATTGTTAGTTGTTAGTTGCCGATTGTTAGCTGGGCGTTGCTGAATCAAAGTAGGATTTCATGGCTTTTACGACTAAGAAAGTCAATCAAAAAGCTGATAGCGCGTAAGGGCGATGCTTCGCATCAGCGATCTGCCCCGAATGGGGCTGCGCCTTACCAGTCGTCTGACGACGATCTGCGCGTACGCGCTGCGCTGATAGCTATATGCGAAGCGGTATCCTTTAGGACGAGCAGATTACTGTTGAATTTCATACTTCAAATCAGCAACGTTGTTAGTTATTAGTTAGTCGAATCATCTTGGAATGAGAAGGTTTACCGATGTCGTTGAGGTAGAACATCATGTAATATCCAGGAGGATAAAGATTGGCGTTTGTGGGTGCAGTGAACTCTAATGAATCCCCCAATAGCTTGCTGGGTAGCTCTACGAGTCTTTGTCCGTTATCGATGGAATGAGTTACCGAACCGAGCCTATTAAGCACCAGAGAACCATTTTCTGTGGCATTTTTGAGGGCGATCGCATTTACTTCGCCGTATTTGAGAGTTTCTGGCGCACTAGTAATTTCGGGACGTTCCCCTGGTTTTAAGAGATAAGGAGGAGTAAAGATTTCACTCTGCCAGATTTCAGCGGGAACAAAGGGTTCGGGGTCGCCATCTGCATAGTAATGTTGGGGATCTTTATAGAAAGTATCGAGATCAAACTGTTCAGTTTTTCCTGATTTATTGTGTAGTTGGGGAATACTGAAAAAGCTCTTAGGGTCGCCCGTAACATCGACATGGATTTTCCCGTTTGCTTCTACTGCTGCTCGATTAGCATTCCCTCCAACAATTAGCACCCGACCATCGGGGAGTAATACCGCCCCGTTGTGATACAGTCTGGGGAATTTTGCCGGATTCAAAGATTTGGTCTGGTAGCCTGCTGGGACATCATCATCGGGAGTCAATAACAATGGTTCATAAATCGGCTGGTATTCAGGATATCGACCGCCGTTGATTACTAAGATCTCGCGATTAGGTAAAATAACAGCCTCTAGATTTGCCCTAGGCTGGGGCAGAAACTTGGGAAAGATTTCCCACTTACCATTTTTAGTTCCGCTGTGGGCTGGAGAAAGCCAGCGTTGCAGGCTAGTCGCAATTCTCGCTTCTTTGGGAAAACCGTCAGTATTGCCTTTTCGTCCAAAACTGATGCTGTTTGTACCAATAATGCCCCCAAAGAGTAAAACATCCTCGGAATTAGGCACTTGCAATGCTGTACCGTAAGCCTTGGTAGTTTCTAGGCGAGTATCCCCCAGTTCAAAACTTACCGATAAGTCTCCAGACTCGTCTGTATCAATACTCATCAGATAGCTATTTGTGCTGAAATGAGGAACCAATACCCCTGCAATACCTGCTTCATCCCCTGTGATCAACAGTCGTCCATCCGCTAGGGGAAAAATGCGAGGATAAAGATCGATACTGTCGTAGACATTTTCTTTTTCGACCTTGGTATTAAAGGGACTGTTTTTTACCTCCCGCAGATCGATATACTGAAGCTTGTTAGTTTCGGGGTCGTAAACCTCAAGAGCAGGATTAATCTGATTTGGTTCGCCAAATTTCAAACCCGAAAAGATGGCTACCTTACCATCCTGCAAAGGTACCAGCGTCGGATACCAGCGACCATCCTGCATCTGCCCGACATTCTCCCACTTGCCCGTTTGCCAGTGGTAAATATTAAGCCATTTTGTGCCTGTAAACGCCCCTCCTGGATAATAGCGCCCTGTGCCGCTGACGAATAAAACATCGCCGTTCGCTAACTGGATATGACCACCACAAAAAAGATCGTTAGTAGTTTTACGCTTGAGTTCGCGGTCATAAACCATCGCTGGGGGAGAAGCAATCCGCACAAATTTTCCTGTCTCGGGATCGAGCAAGCCAGTATTATTGATGACATCATACTTAGTCAGATCGACACCCTCAATAAACTGATCCTTGCCGTTTTCGGTTGTTAAGGTGCTGCGGAAGCTACTGCCGTTGACCATCAAAACTTTGCCGTTGGGCAACAAGATAGTATGCACCGACTGAATTTGATCGCCTTTTGGGGCTAGAGGAATCGTTTCCCATGCACCCATATCTTCATTACCGATAGCGATCGCCATTTGGGGTCGCCAAAATACGAGACTAAAAGCGAGCATAAATATCAGAAATATGGACGCAATTAGCGATCGCCAAGTTACAGATTTACGTGTCATATCTATTTACAGTGAATTTAAAAGACTTTTGCTCTACTAGCGATCGTTTCGACATACTCGTTGGGAGTTGGATCAAGAATATTTTTTAGTTCTACCTGGGTTTTTTGAAAGGCGGCATCGGCAATTTCATAGGCGCTGGGGTAAGCATTGGGTTCATCTTCTCCTGGAATCCAAAACTTACGCCGCGTTATGCGCACTAAATCTACTAAAGCAGGAATCGCATTAAACATTTCCACTGCGATCGGTCCTTGATAAACTGCCAAAATTGGCTCTAAGAAAGATTTCCAGGGAATCCAGCTAGTATGAACAGCTCCACGATGGGGTGGTGAAACCTGAACATAATGCAGTCTTTCCTGTCGTGCCAGTTCAGCTACCTGCTCCCGAAAAATTTCTGGTCCATCTCCATCGAGAACTTCATGGGCGCAGTCAATAATCACCCCGACCTGTTTACTTTCTACCCCTGCCAGAAAATCAATTAGCTGGGACAACTTGTTAGGGCCAGGAGTCTCCCAATGGGTAATTGGCTCAATCGCCAACTTGACCTGTTTCTGCTCTGCATAGATACCTAATTCATTCAAAATAGGTTGAGCCGTCTGATAACGCCCTGCCAGTTCATCCTGTAGGCGATCGCTCCAAATAGGCTCATGGGAATCTGTGGTCGGAAAAACATTGTAGGGAATGACTAGAGGACCCATCATAATTCCGCCGCCTAAAACCGCAGTGATGTCTACTCGGGATTTGAGGTATTCTAAAGCCTGTTGTCGCACCTCTTCGCTAGGAGAACTAGGGTCGCAGGTCTCTGTTGCCCCAACGTTAGTGGTGATCTTAATCTCTGCCAACCCTCTAGAGTCAAGATAATGCCGCAGATCGGTATAGTTCTTAAGATCCTGCTGATAATTTGCTTCTGCCGTCGGTGCAATATGAAATTCAAAACCACTATAGCCAAAGCTGATCAGCTGTTTGATATGCTCGACCACGACTTGCCGATAGGCTAAATCTTCGGGCTTCATGTCGGCACTAAACTGGAAAAAACTGAGATAAATATCGGGGAGAGATGTCGGTATACTCATATTTTTAGTTCCGAATATGTCTGATGTTCAATAGATAGTGGACAAAATCAAACAAGCAAATTTGCCCACTCTAGAGGCGAAGGAGCTAATACATGCAGCGAACCGTCGCCTTTATCTAGGAATCCTTTAGGGCTAACTACTTCCTTCGCTTTAATAGCCTTTACCTGTGAGCCAGGGCATCAAACCATCTGGATCATCGACAATCGCTTTGGGGTCAAACATAGGCCAGACATAAACAATTCCCTGTTCATCTAGACGGAAAAAATTGTTGAGAGTATAAAGAGTGCCTTTGGTGGTCTTCATTTGCCATACGCCGCTGGCTGTAGGATAGTCCACCGTAGTTGTCAGAATATTTACTTCTACTACACGGGTAGAAACATCACTGACAAAATTTGTCACTGCTTCCACCCCATCAAAAGTATTTTGGCTAATTGGACTAAGAAATTGAATATTGGAAGAGAACTTTACTGAGGCAAAATCGCCAGTCTCAAAAGCCTCAAAATAGGCTTCTAAAATAGCGCGATACTGTTCTTTGCCCATGACTGATGTTGCTAGCATAATTCTTAGTTTGATTTAGTTAATTAGTTTTAGATTGGTTTGTTGTTCCAAATTTGACGATCAATTTTCCAGACACCCTGAACTTTCTTCATTAGCCACAGGGCGCGAAACTTAACTTGTTTACTGGGACTACCATCGTCAGGGGAGATAGTTGCCATGGAAACTCCCACCACATAACCAAAATCTCCCATTACCTCAATCTCATCAGCAGTGAAGATTGGCTCTATAGATTGGCTTGCCACCTGGGCGCCAAACCCACTAACAATGTCGGCTTGACCGCAACGATCAGGTGCATTAGGAGGCATCCAAAGCGCATCTTTGGTAAACATTTCTCCATAGCCTTGAAGATTTTTGGTCTTAACGTTATCGACATAAACCGACTCAAATACCTTTCTAATTTCTTCGCGATCCTGAGAACTCATATAAAATTGCTCGACGTTAGGTTTGCTCAGTAATCAGTAATTACAAGCCAGTTTCTTGGCGTAGATAGTTGCGTGCCATTAGGGCATACTGCAAAGGATTAGCCTTATTGGGGTCTTGTTCTGCTTCGACGACTAACCAGCCTTCATAGTTGGCTTTAGCTAGTTCTGTCAAAATAGGGGGAAAATCGATTACTCCTTCCTTGTCTCCAGGAACTGTAAAAGAACCCTGACGGATCGAGTCTAGGAAGCTTAATCCTTGAGCAATGGAACTTTTTAAAACGTTCTGGCGGATATTCTTGAGGTGAACATGCTTGATGCGATCGCCATATTTCTTGGCTACTACCAGAGGATCGACCCCCGCATAGTAAAGATGACCTGTATCTAACAACAGTTTGAGATACTTCGGATTGGTTCCCGCCATCAGGCGATCTATATCCTCTAGGGTTTCTACTCCCGTACCGACATGAGGGTGATAGCATAGCTGCATTCCCGCTTTATATGCTTCTTTACCCAATTCGTTCAAGCCCTTAGTTAGCTTCTTCCACTGCTCGTCACTATAGATAGGTCGATTGGGCAACGGAGCAACTGGCTGCTGGTGGACTGCACCTCCTAGTTCCGCTACCACAATGGTATTACCGTCAATTTCCTGCATGAATTCTAGCTGCTGATGAAAGATTTTTTTACTATCTTCAGCATCATCAATGGTGAAATAAGTACCGACCCAAGGTTCGGAAATAGTAAAGTCGCGCAGCTCCAACTCCCGCTTCAGAGTCTTCATGTCTTGGGGATATTTTCCCGACATTTGCGAACCTTCATATCCCGCTAATGCCATTTCACTGAGAATCTGGCGATAGGGAATGGGGGGAACAAGATCGATACTCGGATCATCACTGTTACTCCAGCCCGTAGGGGTAATACCCAAACGAACTTTCTGGGAATCAAACAAGGGAGATTTGTTGCGGGCAACAATCAAGGAAGCCAAGCTTAAACTGCTGTTGGTAACTCCAGCATTAGCTGGCAACTCCCAAGTCAAACTGATAGTTAAGAGTAAAAATACAGAAATTAGCGCACAACTAATTTTTTTCAGCATAAGAAATAGAGTTAATGACTATAATTCAACTTTTATTGTGTATTAAAAACAGAAAAATAAAGAAGATACTACTCGTCTTTACCAACACAATACTCTTCTAATATTATTAAGTGTAAATACTATATTTATCTTCAGTATTATCACCCATGTCTGATATATTTTATTTTGTTGAGCCAGATATTTACTGATGACACAATTGAAAATGTTTAATTTATTTACTCTGTAAATTAATTTCTTTTTGACTGTTTTACTTTAAGGATTATTGGGCTAAGATGTGTTCATTAGCTTGATTTTACTAATCAAAGAGTTGTCAGGTTAATTGAGAAGTAGTAGCTAAAATAATAGTTTTTAATCTTTTTATTACCCTATTGAGTAAAAACACAAGCTTGAGTGTTGATTTTCTTTAGCCGATTTTTATATTGACTATGGATTCAATCTTTAGCTTGAGTTTTTTGTAAAGCTCTATTTTCTTAAGTATTGAACTAATATTTTTTTTGCGAGTAAGGTATGACCCAAAATCCAAAAAGTATGCAGCTAGTTGATCTACAAACTGTTGCCAATACTGTTTATGATGTCGTAATTGTAGGGGCAGGAATTAGTGGTTCAATTGTTGCCAAAGAATTAAGTGAACAAGGGAATAAAGTCCTGATTCTAGAAGCGGGTTCGCACAAGGATTTGACTTTAGCGGGATTTCAAAGTTACGTTAATAGCTTCTTTACGGCGGTAGAAAAAGATAATAATTCTCCATTTCCGCGTAATGATAATGCGCCTAGCCCTAGAAGTCCTGACGTAAGTAAACTGATTCCAGGTCAAGTCGATGCTAATAATTATTTGGTTCAACAAGGTCCTCTGGCTTTAGATAGTTCCTACACCAGAGTTACTGGTGGTACGACAGTGCATTGGGAAGCAAAAACCCCTCGGATGCTGCCAGGAGATTTTCAAATGCGTACTCGGCACGGTCATGGGCTTGATTGGCCGATTGCCTACGAAGAGATTATGCCCTACTACCGTATAGCTGAGAATGAGTTAGGAGTATCAGGTAGCGTTGAGGATCAAAAAGCGATTGGCGTGCCTTTTAAAGAGGGTTATGTCTATCCGATGCACAATATGCCTGCTTCCTATCTAGATAAAAAAGTAGCCCAGAAGCTAGACGATACGGAAGTAGAACTCAACGGTAAAAACTACAAAGTTGCAGTCAAAACATTTCCTCAGGCTCGTAATGGCGTTCCCAACCCCGAATACAATCAGGGCAAGGGGTTTATTCCCGACAAGCTAGTTAGTGTTCATTCTGTAGAATACGGCGAGCGATGTCAGGGTAATGCTAACTGTACGCCTATCTGTCCTGTGCAGGCTAAATATGATGCTCGAAGAACTTTAAATAAGGCGCTGAAAACCCATCAGGTGCACATATTATCTCAGGCAGTTGCTTCCAAAATCGAAATCAATGCGGAAAATGGTCACGTTACCGCAGTTCAGTTTAAGCACTATCAGGATAAAGATTCTCCTCAGTATACGGCTGGTGTAGCTAAGGGTCGTCTCTTTGTAATTGCGGCTAATGCGGTAGAGAACGCGCGTTTGCTCTTAGCTTCGGGAATCAATAGCGCCAGCGGCTTAGTGGGTAAAAACTTGATGGATCATCCCTACATGTTGGCGTGGGGTCTAATGCCAGAAGTTACAGGAACAATGCGAGGCCCAATTTGTACTTCAGGTATTAGTACATTTCGTCAGGGAACGTTTCGCGATCGCCAGGCGGCTTTTGCGATCGATATCCATAACGACGGCTGGGGTTGGGCGACAGGCTCTCCTTATAGCGAAGTGCTAGAAATTGTCAATCGTAAAAACAAGTACGGAGCAGAGCTGCGCCAAGAGCTAATTAGTCGTATCTCCCGTCAACTATTGCTCGCCTTTATGATTGATTGCCCCGCAGACGAGAGTAACCAAATATCGATTGATCCTAAATATACTGACCGCCTCGGTAACTATCGCCCCATAGTTTCTTTTAATGTTTCCGACTATAGTCGTCAAACCTTTGCTTACGGCAGACATCTCTCCCGCCTCATCTTCCAGCGCGCGGGGGCAGAAGACTGTACTAAGTACGATCCAACCGACTATGGATATTTTACCTACAAAGGTGAAGGATATACCTTCCGTGGTGGTAATCACTACGCGGGAACTCACGTGATGGGAACAACCAAAAAAAATTCTGTCGTTGATCGTTACCAGCGTTCCTGGGAGCATCGCAACCTTTATGTAGTCGGCGCGGGTAGTATGCCTAGCATTGGTACTTCCAACACTACTCTGACTTTAGCGGCTCTGACTTTTATGAGTACTCGAGAGATGGTCAAAGATCTCCAATCTCAGCAATTGAGACATGCCTTGATCTAGAAGTCTCATAACTAAAAACTACATCCAGCATTGCTTTCCCATAAGACAAATTACCCATAATCAACCATGACCACAACTTTACAGAACCAACTAATTGAATCGGTAGAGGATCTGCATTATTATCTAAAACAGGCGCTGGCGATCGAACATGCGACTCTTCCCCCATACATTACGGCTCTTTACTCGATCAAGCCAGGAACAAATATCGAGGCATTTCATATTTTGCGTACGGTAGCTGTAGAAGAAATGCTGCACCTAACTCTCGCTGCTAATGTATTTAATGCGGTAGGAGGTGATATTAGATCCGTCTTGACCGACCCTGATTTTATTCCTCAATATCCGACTACTTTACCCACAGGGGAAACCGACTTTGAAGTTGGTTTAGGCAAGTTCTCTCCCGAAACAGTCGAGACATTTCTCAAAATCGAGCGAGCAAGCGAGGTAGAAAGAGGTCAACCACTAGTAGTACCGCGTAATCATACCAATAGTTTACTCAAAGTTCGCAACCAAGCACCCCACTACAGCTTCTACAGCATTGGTCAATTTTATGCGGAAATCATCCGTGGTCTGCACGCTCTATATCAAGAACTAGGAGACGATTTATTCTGCGGAGATCCAGCTAAACAGGTTACTCCCGAATATTACTACAACGGTGGTGGCGAGATTATTCCCGTTACCGATCTCAATTCGGCAATTCTCGCCCTGAGAGAAATTCAGGAACAGGGAGAAGGCTCAGGCAAAGAACGGATTTATGATGGCGATCGCGAATTATCTCATTATTACCGTTTTCAGCAGCTTTTGATGAATGAAGATGGCGAAGAAAACTGCGGTCAGTATTACGTAATTAATAAAGAAGATCCCGAAAAGTCAGATCTGCCAGGTAAGCCGACAGGAGAGAAATTTAAAGTTGATTGGGATGCGGTATATCCGATCAAGGAAAATATTAGATTTAGTGATTTTACCCCAGGTTCAGAAGTACATGAAGCGGCGAAGAAATTCCAGTCTGACTATTCTCGATTTATGAGACAGCTAGAAACGGCTTTGAACGGACATCCTGATGTTCTCATTCCCGCTGTCGGTGCGATGTGTGGACTAAAGTACCAGGCAGAAAGTTTGATCAAGAATCCGCTAACGAGTAGTGATGGGATTCATGCTGCGCCAGTGTATCGCCAGGATTAGAAGAAGTAATTAAGTAATAAGTAAGAAGTAATGAGTATAGATAAATCACAGTCCATCGAAGATTTTGTCAACCTTTCAATTGTGCTTACGGGGTTTTCTCGATTCGCTCTCTATGGAACAGATCAGGTTAATTATTACTATGATGCGATCGCCAAAGTAATTGGGAGAGAAATTTTAGACGAGCTACTACAGACCTTCCACGAGCTATATGAGCAAGTAAAGGACAACCCTGCTGCTTTAGATCAAGGTATGCGGAGCAAAATCTTTGGTTCGGAAAAACTAGGACCGATCGCTCGCAATATTATCAAACTTTGGTATGTAGCAACCTGGTATCAACTGCCCCAAGCATGGCGCGATCGCTTTGGCATCAAACCCAACGACGTGACTTTTGTTATTAGTCCTCAAGCTTATCCCGAAGGTCTACTCTGGTCGGCAATCGGCGTAAATCCTCCCGCAGCAAAACCTCCAGGCTACGGCTCTTGGGAAAATCCCCCGTTAGTTACCCTCAGCTAAATCTTGAGCTAAATTTTTCAAAGATTTTCAACCTCTTCGTAGTTAGCTAACTGCGATCGCCCGATTAACAACATCAACTGGTAAATCAAAGACGATGATTAAATCTTGGTTACGTAAACTACTGGTAGTTACGCTCTTTTTTGTCCTTAGCTGGAGTGTTATAGCTCTACCAGCCCAGGCATATAATCAAGTTGAACTTGACTATCTCAAGCAAACTAATAAGTGTAATTATTGCGATCTCTCAAATGCCGATCTGTCCCACGCGGATCTATACGGTAGCTCGATGATCGGCACTAACTTAGCTCATGCAAATTTATCTCATGCTCTGTTGAATGAGGCAGAGTTAAAAACTGCTAACCTAACAGGGGCAAATCTCACCGATGCAATCATGATTGGGGCAACTATGTCTCAAGCCAAATTAACTGAGGCGAATCTTCATAGTGCTACGCTCTATAACGCCGTGATCAGCAATGCTGATTTGCTCGGTGCTGACTTAACCCAAGCTGATCTAACTTCAGCAATTCTTTCTAATAGCAACCTCGCTAATGCGCCCGCAGAAGAGGCAATTATGGTTAAGGCAACTTTAGCTAAAACTAATTTATCGGGAGCTGATTTGACCCATGCTGATATTCGTAATGCTAATTTACGCAATGCCAACCTAGAGCAGACGAATCTTACTGATGCCGATCTTGATGGGGCTACTATGCCAGACGGCACAGTTTATCGTCCTTATCTTGGGGATCTACACGCAGGTTTATAAGCTATGAGCTGGTTTTATAGTTGAGCCTTGCAGGGGATGGTGTTGATAATGCGCCATCCTTTGTTTGGTTGGTTAAAGTTTATCTCAAAATACAATATTTTAGATTGGGGGAACTTTCCCCCAAACCCCCTGATGGGGACGTTACGACTTCCCCATACCCCTCCCGTACAAG
>JBCCNG010000037.1:0-14540 GCA_039025955.1 Cyanobacteria bacterium P01_C01_bin.72
AAGATAATTTCAGTTTAGTTTCACTTAATCTGGTCTCAGTTTCAGATAATGTGGGTCGAAGCCAAATTATAGTTTCATTTAATGTGGTCTCAAAACGCCGATGATTTCAGGTCGGAGTGATTATAATTTCAGTCCGCTACATTTAGCCTTGTTAATTCCATCCATCTGACGTTCGGCGCGAATTTCCGTCTCGAATTGCGCGATCGCACCCAACATATTAAACAGCAGCCTCCCCGTAGCATCATTGGTATTGATATTCTGGTCGAGTACCTGAAGATTAACCTGCTTCTCTCTGAGGATTTCCGCAATCTGACATAGGTGCAAAGTAGAACGAGCAAGCCTATCCAAGCGCGTCACCACTAAAGTATCCTCTTCCCTGACATATTCCAGACAAGCTGCCAATTTAGGACGTTTGGCATTCGTACCACTTTGTTTCTCTTTATAAACTTTGTCGCAGTGTTTTAATTTATCTAATTGAACATCGAGACTTTGACCAACCGAACTCACCCGTGCATATCCAACGATCGCCATAAAAATAATTTCTGAAATCTAAATGTAGGAATTGAAAGACAAGAAATAGAACTATGTTACTATTCAAATGTCTCATTACGTCTCACAAATTCTAAGACCTTGCAATAATTATGTTTTGAGACATTAATTGAGACAGGCTAAAATTTACGTCTCGTAATGTACACTTTTTGAGACGGTACACTAAGACGAATTTTTACTCCGCGATCGCTGCTCTAAAACAAGGAAGGAAAATATCGTTCGGCGACGGCGATGGGAAAATTGAGCCTGAGAGGTGAACGAAGGTCATCGGCGACGATTAGATTAGATTCAACTAGTTTATTTTGTAAAGTACGTGCCTGTCTTTCTTTGTAACCAACAATTTGGGGGACGCGACTTTTAGGGATTTCTCCCTCCAACCAGAGCTGCTTGAGCAATAGGAAGGAATTAGGCAGCAAGTTACCCAGGCGAATCTGTTCTGAACTATAGATTTCCATGCGGGTTAAGATCTTCTCTGGTTCAATCAAGTCAGACATGAATTTAATCTGATCGAGACAGACGTTGAGGAAAAAAACGCAGAACTCAATCAAGCCTTTGGTAGTCAGATTGCCCCGTCCGTCGAGGTCGTTCCAGCGAGGAGAATCAGCTAAGGCTAAAAACTTTTTATAGTCCTCAATATTGCGGGATAAACCCCTAGCCACTGACCAGAGGCTATTACCAATGCCAATCTCTTTCAAGTAGCCGTGGGAAAATAAGCGACTGACTCGACCGTTACCATCATAAAAAGGATGTATCCAAAGCAAACGGTGATGGGAGGCAGCAGCAGCAATAATCTGACTAATCTTAGATAATCGTTCTGGTTGGTAGGCTCGTTCAAATCGAGTTAAAAAAGTAGGAATAGCAGCAGCAGAAATGGGAATATGCTTGCCCACTATCACATCCCCATCACGATATTGTCCAGGAATAAGGTCGATAACTTTAGTTCCCGATCTGTTGTTTATCTGAAGCATAGATGGGGGTATATGACTGGCAAATTCTCGATGCAGCCAACAAATTCGCTCGCTCGATTCTGCCGAACCTATTGCTAGACCCAGATCGATTTTCTCCTGCACCTTAATATGAGCTAAAGCTTCTAATTGCAGATTTCTGGCTCGTTCGTCGTCAACAAAATCGGAGTTTAAAGCCCGTTCGATATCTTTAGGGAGGGTGCGATGACCTTCAATCAAATTGCTGTAGTAACAATTCATCGAGCGCACTAGCGTACCCAGTTCTTTTCTTAATACTGGATGGACGCTTTGATTCAAACCCGCTGTCGCTTCAATCAATTCTGATGCCAAATTTACCAGTTGCCTATTCTCTACCGATGGCATCAAGGGTTCGATTAAGGAAATTGACTCCTGCATTTTGCCGTTAGTTTTGCCGTTAGTTTTGCTTTCCAGATATACATTGTAGCATTTTAAACTCGGCTATTTTGCCGTTAGTTTTGCCGCTTGACGCTCGAACAAAACATCCTCGCGCTTATCTTCCCCAAATAGTTGCTGCCTCCACTTGACTACAGCGATTCGTACCCCATATCTTTAATAAATTTCTTGGTCACTTTTGCATTAGCCAACAACTCCCCAGATTGACAATGCAAATACCCCTCTTGGAAAGTACTGCGGAATTGCCAAAATTGAGATGTTCTTACCTTGCCAGGACAGTCCCTAATTTCAAGATGGCTGATGGACTCAGAGATAACATCGGGGCTTCGATCTTGTCTGGCATTCATTTGTACCCTCAAAATTACCCTTTCTCGGCTACGTTCGGTAACAATGCCTTGGCAGACAAATGAATTATTTACAGGAAAGATTTCAGGCAGGTTGTTTTGACCCGTTCTAGAAGTCACAGCTAGTAAGTAATAAGGCGGATCTGGGATGCCACGAACCCAGCAGATAAAATGATGCTTTGCCCTGAGAGTCTTTTTCTTAGAATGTTTTTTAAAAAAGTTCCTAATACTTTCATTCGCCGTGGCAGGAAACAAACCCACGTCGGTCATTAATATTCCTTCAATCAAAGTCTTATCGCTGGGCAAATAAGTTCCACGAATCAATCCCGTACTGCGAAAGAAAATAGATGGATCGTAGTCGGATTTATTTGAGTCTTTTCGCTCCGCATTTGCAGCCTTAGAAGGTGCTTTGTCTGGTGATGTATTTAGGGGCGCTTCGATTACTTTTATCTCTTTTTGCATATTTACATAGAAACAAATGCCTGTACTCTAGCCATAGTCAATGACCTGTAAAAAATTATTAGTAAATTTGGATAGATTCGTATATCTACCTATTTTCGTTCGGGAGAACCAGGAGGCACAATCCAAAAAGTACATTTGGGATTGCGATCATCGCGACATTTAATCAAGCGGTCGAGATTCCAGCTCATGATATCTCGCCCAATTTCGTCAATATAGCTGTTGTACTTCTGATAGGTTAACCATCCTCCCGCCGAAAAACCAGCCCCGCCAACGATAACTAAAGCCAACAGAGGCACAAACCAGTTAGTCCACTTTAACCAAACAGTCTTTTGCTGAAGACCTTTAATTGCTGAATAAGAACTATTCATTTGCTCCTGTACTTGGCTTTGATTCTCAGTCTCACTTTTTAGCCTTCTTATCAAAGCGTTCATGATTTTGACACTCTCTTGTCGTCCTTCTTCGACCTTAGCCTCAATCGCGACAATCTCCGACTTCAAATTCTGATTCTGCTCCAAGGTCTGCCGTACTCGACTCAAAGTTTCACTATTTGCCTCGGCGATCGCACTGGTGGTCGCCATCCCCGCCTCCTTAATCCCAGAGATGTACTCCAAGCTGACAGCTTCCATATTCTCTTTAATCACCTCAGCCTGCTCCTGGTGAGTTTGCTCGATTGAAGCAATTGAAGTTGCAATCTCTGATAAACTCGATGCACTCTCTCGCTTCCAATCCGTCAACAACCGACCCAAATCTTCGGGAGCAGCCTCCAAAAATACCCGCATCTGCCCCGTCAGAGCCAAAACTAAAAACATCGGGTCATTTGGCTCTAGCCCACTACGCCCGATAATCTCATAAACCTTCGCCCGTAACTCTGGTGACTCCGACGACAAACAAAAATCCAAGACCTCTTTTGCCTTAGCATCACTCCGAACATTACCATTACTATCGCCAAGACCCATCAATCTCCTACCATATCCCAATTACATCCATATCCCAAACTAAATCGACATCAGACAAGCCGCCTACTTAGTCTGGTTCGATCCTTTTGAATCCTGCTGTAGCTCCTCTTCTGCCCACAGTCCAGTACTGTCAAATTGCTCATAGGCAGCCTTCAAAAAATTAGCTACTCTCTGCCTACCCAAAATACTTAGTTCTCGACTATCTCTAGCATCATCAAAACGTAACTGCTTCTGATTGATTAGGTAGCGTTCCGTATGACTCAGTTTCGGAAAATCAATTACCTGAACCTCATATTTTTTGATGAGCTGTTGCAACAGTTCGTCATTTTCCATCGGCGACCACTCATCACACAGCCCCATATTTCTCACCAAAACATGAGCTATCTGTCCCTTATAATGATCCAAGCTTGACTGGAACAGTCTGACGCTATCGTATTCACCATTGGTCACAAACCATTTACAAAAGCTGACTCCATGCTCAGAAGCTAGATCTAACAACTGATTCTCATTAATCCAAGTCGTCACTGCCCGATTAACCTGGCTCGGTAGAGATACAATCACCGACTTCTCTAGCGCCATCTCAAAAATTCGATCCGCTTTACTTGCCTGTTTCTCGTCTTCAGAAAAGACGGCAAAAGTACAAACATCTGGGTAGACACGATTCACGTCAGGATTAGAACGATCTGTCTCCACCGCCATAAAAGCTAGCCCTCGATCTAATCCATACTGGATCATCGTCCTCGTGATAAAAGATTTCCCCACACCTCCTTTCTCACCATCAACCAAATGTATTGTTGTCATAGTTATTTATCTTTGTTCTCTGTGTGTGAATAAAATTGTTAGCTAATAGCTATTAAAATCACTTGATAAATCATCATCAAAACCCGAAAGAACTTTTGCTTTCGTCTGAGACTTCGATTTTGATTTCGGTTTCGCTTTGGTCTTAACTGACTTAGAATCAGTTGAATCCAAACCATCAGACTCCTCTATCCTATTAATTCCAGATTGAGAATTACTCGACTGATTATCTTCTTTAGAATCAGTAATATTTGTTGATGTTTTCAAACCAGAACCAGAGCTAGAAACTGATTTGCTTTTTTTCTTACGGGAGCGAGATTTCTTCTTACTCATCTCAGTCAAATACTGTTTTAGGGTAGCAGCAGAAATCATAATTTCTTGCCCTGATAAAATCTCCGACAAATCCTGATAGCTATAGCCCTTCTTCAAAGCACTGTTCAACTTATCCTTTAAAAAGAAAATACTCTCTCGTAAATTCAGTTCCGACTTAGGCTTAGTCTCCAACTGCTCCAGTTTCTCCAAGGCAGTCTGTAGAGTATCAACGTGAATCTTCTGACCTTGTTTAGTTCTAACCATCAAACACAACTCCCGCAGCTTTAGCAACATCGACAGCTCCATCCTAAACAACCAGACCCAAAACCAACACCGAAAATCTAAACATTAGAAAAATATTAACTTTTATCGATTCCTTCACCATTGCTAGGTAACATTATTTGAGCTGCCGATACATTTGCAGTCTATTCAGCTCAAATCATCCCAACAAGTAATATTTAGCTTCGTTTTTTCTTTCCCAGTAGCCGATTTTAGAGCCAAAAGTCGTATGTAAATTGGTACTCACTATACAATTTTTGGCTTTGCCACCGCTACGCTAAAATTATTCCGTTCGCCGAGCCGCAAAACTCCTTTACTACTGGGAAAAAGAACAAAAGGCTTTGCTGCGGCGAATAGCTCTTGGTTATAATTGAAACGCGAGTCGAAAACTCTGCGCCTTTTGGAGACTTCCATATTTTGTTGGTCAGGAAGATCGAATTCAACAGCTATTAGCTTAATTGGCATTAACAAACGTCAACGCTTAAAAGCTAAAAGCTCACAGCTAATAGCTTTCTAAGACTATGCCCCACGCCATCGCTCGCATCGCCAAGCTCAAAAGTGGAAATGTTGTTGCTTCAGGTCTACATACTGGTAGAAGAAGATTACCCCCCAACGCTAATCCTCAAGTAGAAAATGTTCGCTTTATCGGTCAGCCAGATTCGCCTGACTTACCTAGCCTAGAAACGATAGTGCGCGATCGCATCGGTGAACAAACTATCCGCAAGAATGGCGTTCTTTGTGTGGAGATGTTATTAACTGCCAGCCCTGAATATTTTCGACCCGATGACCCCAGCCGAGCAGGTTACTACGAGCCAGAAAAGTTAGCAGATTTCCGTGCCTCGGTTCATAACTGGTTAGACAGCGAGTATGGCGATCGCATCGTCAGAGCCGAGCTACATTTGGATGAATCAACTCCTCATATTCATGCCTATTTTGTGCCTCTAGACGAGCGAGGAAAATTAAACTGTCGGGGTATCTTTGGAGGTAGGCAAAAGCTAAGTCAGTTTCAGGATAGTTTTGCTAACGCCATGTCGCCTTTAGGATTAGAACGAGGCATCAAGGGAAGTAAAGCCAAGCATACGAAGATTCAACATTACTATGCAGCGATTAATGCCGACCCCGATCGCTCTTTGGATAAGTCGAGTATTGAGTATCAGCTAGCAGATCGCCAACAGGCAATCAAGGACAAAAAGCAGGCTTTAATTACCGCTAAGTTGTTAGCCAGAGACAAGGAAAATCTACAGCAGAGGTTAAACAAAGCAGAAGTAAAACTCAAGGCTCAGTCACAAGAAATTACTAACCTAAGAATCAAGAATGCGGAGCTTGCTCGCAAAGTTCGGGACTTACCGTTAGCAGATGTGGCGCACGAATTGGGTTTGGAATCCGACTCCAAGGATAAACATAAGTGGCAGAGTGCAGACCACACAATTACTATTACTGGCAGTAAGTTTTACGACTGGAAACAGATGCACGGTAGCGGTGGTGCGATCGATCTGGTGATGCACATTAATGAGTATGACTATAAACAGTCTGTTGCCTGGTTGAGCGATCGCTTTGGTGAAGGTGCAACCATTGAAGCTGTGACCTACAAAGCCAAGGAAATCATTCAACACGAGCAAGTACCAGAATTTACTCCCCCTCTACCAGACTTTGATAAGTGGCAAGCAGTTAGAAAGTATTTAACCCGCACTCGCAAGTTACCCAGTGGGTTAGTTGATTTGCTCCACGAACAAGGACTAGTTTATGCCGATAACAATCAGAATGCGGTGTTTATTCGTCGCACCTTGGGCGGAGAAAAAATCACGGGTGCATCCCTTAGAGGTACGGCAGGAGAAGATAATAAGTTCAAGGGATTAGCTAAAGGAAGTAAGCGCAAAGATGGCTGGTTTCACTTTGATGAGGGGGAACAATCTGGCGATGCAGTTAGAAGAGTTGTGCTAGTTGAGTCGCCCATCGATGCGATGTCCTTGTCGGTGTTAGAGCGGACTAATTCCAAGAAGACGCTGTATCTTTCTACCGACGGGGCGGGACAAATACCAGTAGAGTATTTAGAAGAGGTCAAAGATGTGGCGATCGCCTTTGATAATGATGATGCTGGTCGGGAAATGGCGCAGAGGATTAAAAGGATGTTGCCTAATGCCGTGGTTAAAACGCCGAAGACTGTTGATTGGAATCAGGACTTAGTTAATTCCTTTGATTGGTCTAATCCCAGCAAAGCAAAAACAATCAAACATCAGCCTCAACCTAAACAAGACATTGATAGAGGATGGAGCAGATAGCGAAAGATGCGATCTCAATCATTGGGAGAAGAATCTAATTTTAAATCAATCTTTTTGATGGTGAAATATTTTCTTTAGTGATTAAGTGTAGTGGCTGGGGTTTGCGTAGCAAGCGAACAGATAATAACGCTAAGCTGTCCAGTTTTATGAACAAAACCCCGAAATAGCTGATAAACTTAGTGTTGGCTGCTCTAGCTTTATCCCTGGTATGGAATCATCAGACCTAAGTAAAGAGAAAGAATTAAAAGATAAACGCGCTTCTAACCGTTTACGCCTAGCAACTACAAGAGTTAAAGATGCTGAGCGAGAACGTATCTGGGTGATCGCGAAAGCTCATGCTGAAGGTTTATCAATCAGAACAATAGCTAAAGTCACTGGCTTAAGTTCGAGCCGTGTCCATCAACTGTTACACTCTGACGAAGCGCATCAAATTCCTGAATGGCTGAACGATCTATCAGTATCTTTGAGCGAAATGGAATTGGAATCAAATGGTCAGCAATCCTCGCTATCTGAGTTACAACAAGAGTTAGCAGATGAAGGGGAAGTTCTACGTTGGGGTAAAACTAGCGAGAGTGTCATGAGGGGCAATCTAGATAATTTTGCAGCTTTCAGTGTTTGAGATACCAAGAATCACTTTCAAGCCTTAATCGCTGTAATGTTTGCATTGTATAGTTTTTAGCAATTTAGCTGTTTTCAGAAAAACTCCAAATTTTGCAGGAACTACCCAAAGGCTGCAAAAAATTTCTCTCTCTGGCGATCGCTAAAATCCCCAAAAACTGATTTTGAAACCTATACTCTGTAAGGGTTTCGAGCTAGATTGCCCCTGGTGACAGCTTCGCTAGATCTAGCCCACGTTGGTGTGTCGAATGGTTGGAGAAATTAGCTCGTGGAGAAAAAGTGGTAGTCAATCTTCGTGCTTCAATTGACCCAAGAACGGCTTATACAAGTATTGATCACGAATGGGTACTTCGAGTACTGAAGCGAGTTGCTGCTAATCTCGATCGATTATCGGAGAATCTTTTTCCCACTGAAGAGAGCGAGATGAAATCAAATCCCATAATCGCTGGGGTTAAACTTCGGCATCGTCTCGCTGAACCAGAGCCAGAATTGTCATCTCTTAGTCACCGCGAACAACGAGCTATTCTGAGGGAAAAGGTGGGTTTGCCACCAATATAGAGTAGTTGAGTAGCAAGGATAATAAGCCATTACTGTACCAGTTAAACTTCAGTCTATTTGGGACAGAAAATTAGAACGAGGTTTCAATAGTTTGAGAGGTCTAATTCTCGGAGGGTTTAAATGGTACACAAAGATTAATTCCTCAAGCATCTCTGTAAATCATATTTAACAAGGCTTTATCCTATTTTGTCCACTAAATTGGACGGCTTAGCGTTATTCTTGGTTCGTCTGCTACGCAAACCCCAGTAATTAGAGTTTCCGAACCCGCACCAGCATGAAGGCTTGCGTCCTATCTGAGGCTGGCGCGCGTATCACTTGCTACTCGAACCCCATCAAATGCTGATTAGATGAAGCAGAAGAAGGAAATGGTAGATAACAATTACAATCAGCATTTGATTTAAAAAAGCTTTTTTTATGCTGGTAATTCAAGGACGTACCTACGCGATAAATAATCCTACATCTACAGAGAAAAAATCAGCCAATTTTCTTGCCTGAGCTTTACTGATGCTACGCTTGCCATTGACAACTTCTGAAACTACTCCTCTTGAACCTATTACACCCACCAAATTTTCTTGTTTTAATCCATTAGATTCGATTAAATGTAGAAGCGTTTGTTGAGGCGTACTTTCAGGAATTGAATAATTTTCTTCTTCAAACTTTTCAATTAAAAGAGTTAGTAATTCTAGCATTGCTAATTCTTCAGAGGTTAGATCATTTTTATGCTCTAATCCATTTGCTAAGGCTATAGCATTATCATTTTCAGCTTCAGTTTCAATGATTTTAGGCTGATACTCTGCTAATACTTTGGCGTAGGCTGGTCGATCAATAGTGAGGGTCATTTTTCCACTTATCCTTATTGTATTCTGAGTGAGTTAATACGTATTTGAGATAAATTTTTTGCCTGGAATAGATAATATCAACGATTAAACGATAATTATTACCTTTGATGTTAAAAACGGTAAAATTCCCGACTGATTCTGCGGTTTTGTAGGTAGCCTGAACATCTATTAAATTACTCCAATTTGCCTTACTAGCTACTCCATACCAGGCATTTAAGGCATCGGTAGCATCTTTATGAGTCAGGCAGTAATCTCTTATAAGCTTTCGGCTAATTACACGCACTTATTCTTTTTGAAGTTAACCTCTATATATTCTCATATTGAGAATAAAAAGTCAAGGTGTTCATATTTTTGAGCCTATGAATACCTTGTACCACGCGCAGGAAAAGCTTTCTCTAATAAGTATATTGCTGTCAAAGGTTTTGATGCCGATATGACCCTTTGATTCACGAATCGTTGCCATACCCGAACTTCGTTGCCAAGCAAAGCAACAAAACCTACGACACTACCACAAAATTTTCCGTTGCTATCGGATCGTCTTTAGTCTGAAACTTCTGAACTAAAGTAAATGCCAACACTTATTACAACCGTTTAGAAAAGATGGTGCAATAAGTGTGATATTCTGAGCGTGAAATAAATGCACCCCTGCGGTATATCAGTACCCAGGAGCGTAGGTCAACCTCCGAAACAGGTCAACAAATTGAATAATAATTCACGTATAAGTGTAACGGCTTCTCCCTCTAGTAGTAAAGACCCTCTCTCTCTCAAACTCTCAGAATTCTTCTCCCATCTCCAAGATACGATCTTCAAAACCGCGCAAGGATGGAAGACGCTCAAGCATCCACTACACAAAGCTTTGCTGGAGCAAAAACATCGCGATCTAAACCAAATAATTGGAGTGAGATTTGGCAAAGAAACAAAATATCTAGCTGCGGATATAGATCGCTTATCCTATATTCATCCCGCCAAAAACCCCGTGGGCTTCGGCAAATTTCTGGATGCAATGGAAAAAATCGGACTCTGCCGACATATTTCTTTACAATCTTCCTGGAGTGGCGGACTGCACCTCTACTTTTCCCTGCCTAAAAAAGTCAACACATACGATGCAGCTTGCCTGATGAAATTGGCTTGCCTCAAAGCTGGTTTAATTATTACCTCTGGTCATCTAGAACTATTCCCCAACACTAAAAACTACGTTCCTTACGACCCAGAAAACCCCAATCAACAATTCTCCCTCTACAACGGATTGCGCTTGCCCTGTCAGCCAAAAACGGGGTCATTCCTCCTAGATGCAGACTTCAATCCAGTAAGCGATCGCATCGACACATTTCTCGATTGGGCAGAACAGGATGCCCAAGGACAAGACTTCGCCAAATTTAAACGGCTGCTTAAAACAGCCAGAAAGAGACTCCAGAAACTAGAAAAAAGAATCAATAAAAAACTTTCCCAAAACGCCCAAGAATGGAAAGAAGACCTAGAAACAATCATCACTACTGGTTGGACGGGACATGGAGAAACCAATGACCTCCTCTCTCGCATAGTACGTTATGCCATAGTCTTCCTTGGAGAAACAGGAAAATCCTTAAGAAATTGGGCAAAACAAGTAGCTACAAATGCTCCTGGATACCAAAAATGGTGTCGTCACCACCATGAAATAGACAAAAAAATCGAATACTGGTGCAGGTCAACAGAAAACAACCAGCGATATCTGGCTTATCGTAACTTTCCCGCTGGCAATCGCACTTTTAAACAAGACTATCTAGAAGCCTTTGAAAAAGTTACTCAACCAAAAGAACCAAACCAAAACCAAATAAAAGCCCAACAAGCCACCGAGAGAATCAAACAAACCGTAGCAAAATTAGAAGCCGAAAATAGATTTCCTCAAGGTGCAGTAGAACGAACCCTCGCGATCGCTACTGAGAGCCAAGAAATGTTTGGCACGGCAATCTCCAAAGCCACCCTGAGAAAGCGTCATAACCTAGTCCAATGGCATCCCAAACACAAACTAGAACTGCCATTAGACAGGGAAATTGCCCAAACCCAGACAGCGAGCGAAGTTTCCTACACCCCAAAACCAGAAAGTGAAAAAAACGAACAGCCTCAAATCCAGATCCAGAGCGAAGTTTCCTACACCCTAGCCTCTATGAAGTGTATGGGGCAGTCAGAGGTTCAGACAGAAGATTTAATTCAGGAGCAAGCCCCCTCAAGGCTTGCCTCCCAGCCAGAAAATATAGAAATGGCTGAACCTCTGACTTACAAAAATTTAAATCATCAACCAGCTTCAGAAGAATTTCATAGCCCAACAGAAATCGGTCAAATTCCCACGAAAGGGTCTGGCAAGTGTAATTCATCAATCGAGCAAAAACAGGATGAAAATCAGCCAATCTCGACCCAATCTCATTCAACAATAAATTCATCAACAAATCAATCATCAGCACAGCAATCGCCCAAATCTCTCTTGAGCAAATACCGAGAAATCATCAAAGTTCGTTCCGCGATCGAAAAGAAAGTCAGAATGACGACTAGAGAATATCTTCATGCCACTTATCCTGGAATCAAAAATATACCTCCTCGCGGATTTAAAGCCAAGATCGAATCTCAACTTAGAGCTAGACTTTTCTGGTCATCGGGAATTCCCAAACTAATGAAACGAGCGGAGGAGATTTGGTTGGAATTAGGAGATGAATGGTAAATGCGTTCGGCAAAAATTGGAGAATAAAAGTTTAGAGCTACAAAACAAAATTATTAATAAATGCGTATTCCAGCCAGGTTATATGGGTGCGATTTAAAACGAGAGACCCAAAAGTAATTTCAAAAGCTATGATTAACCTTGAATTTTTGTCTATTCAATAGATTTGATAGTTAGAGGCACTGGAAAATATCTTCCACAGCCTAAACCACAGATTTAAAATTCAACAGCACTAGTTCAACTTCTGCATGAAATTAACTCTCTCTCGCTTAGAAAACCTGCTGATGACCGCCTGCGACGATTTGCGAGGCAGCATGGATGCCAGTGAATACAAAGAATATATCTTCGGTATGCTGTTTTTAAAGCGGGCGAGCGATCTGTTTGAGCAGCGTCAGGTAGAGCTACGCCAAGAGCTTGCCGATCAAGGTATGACCCCTGAAGATATTGAAGAGGAGCTAGAAGATCGCGATCGCTATTCGGGAAAGTATTTCTACGTTCCAGAACGCGCCCGTTGGGGTCAGGGATGGACAGAGGAAGTTATCGAACAGAGCAAAACTAAAGTTATTAAGCATCCCGCCCTCAAGCACGTTAAAGATAATGTCGGTACAACTTTAAACAAGGCTCTCGAAGCGATCGAGGATGCCAATCCCGAAGCCTTAGAAGATGTGCTGAAGACGATTAACTTTAATCGTAAGATCGGACAGCGTACCTTAGATGACGATACCCTCTCGGATTTTATTCTCAACTTTGAAAAGATTCCCCTTAAGGATGAGGATTTTGAATTCCCCGATTTGTTGGGGGCTGCTTACGAATGGTTGATTAAGTATTTTGCAGATTCGGCAGGGAAGAAAGCAGGAGAGTTTTACACCCCCGCCGAAGTGGTGCGGGTTTGCGTGGAAGTGTGCGACCCAGACGAAGGGATGAGTGTTTACGATCCGACGGTGGGTTCGGGGGGAATGTTGATCCAAATGCGGGATTATCTGCGGGAAAAGGGAGGTAGCGCGGAGGAGTTGGCACTCTATGGTCAGGAGAAAATGGGGACCACCTGGTCTATCTGCAAAATGAATATGCTTTTGCATGGCATTTCCCACGCGGATATTCGTCAAGAGGACACGATCCGCGAACCACAGCATTTAGACGACGACAACGAATTGCGACGCTTCGATCGCGTGGTGGCAAATCCCCCCTTTAGTCAGAACTACATCAAGAAAGACCTCAAGTTTCCTGGTCGCTTTCCCGTGCTGATGCCAGAGAAGGGCAAAAAGGCAGATTTGATGTTCGTGCAGCATATGCTGGCGGTCTTAAAACATAACGGGCGGTTGGCTTCGGTGATGCCTCATGGGGTCTTATTTCGCGGTGGAAAAGAACAAGAAGCACGCAAGTCTTTTATCGATCGCGGTTATCTAGAGGCAATCATCGGTCTGCCCAGCAATCTCTTTTACGGTACGGGGATTCCTGCCTGTATTTTAGTAATGAATAAAACAGGAGCGAGCGAACGGGATTCAGTGTTGTTTATTAACGCCGATCGCGAATATGGGGAAGGGAAGGCACAGAATCACCTGCGACCAGAAGATATCGACAAGATTATCTATGCCTACAGGTCGGGTAAGGATATTCCTGGCTATGCCAGAGTCGTCCCCAAAGCCGAAATTGTGGCAGAGGAATATAACTGCAACATTCGCCGTTATGTAGATAATGCTCCGCCCCCAGAACCCCATGATGTCCGCGCCCATCTCCACGGTGGCGTACCGCAGGTGGAAGTAGATAGTCTGGCTCACTTTTGGCAGAACTACCCGCAGTTAAAAGAGGATGCTTTTATTCCCAGGGACGATCGCTACTTGGATTTCGCTCCCGTACTGGCGGACAAAAGAGCGATCGCGGATTTTGTCACCACCCATCAAAGCGTAACCCTGCGTCACCAGCAGTTTCGCGATACTCTAGCAGTTTGGTGGCAGGAAAATTTACCTTTAGTTGAGGCTTTAGCCCCCGATCCGAGCAATCAGTCGGGCAATTCGGGAAATGTGTACCTCATGCGTAGCGGTCTTTTGAGTAGCATCGAACGGGCATTAGCCGAGCAAAGCTTACTTACTCCCTTTCAGGTGCGCGGGGCATTTGCCAACTATGTAGATCTGCTCAAGGCAGATTTTAAATCCATCGCTGCCAGCGGTTGGGGGGCGGAATTAATTCCCGACGAGGAGATTTTACAGAGTCAGTTTCCTGAAATCTTAGGGGAACAAGAGCAAGCCCAGACTCGTTTAGCCGAACTACAGGCATTATTTGCTGCTGCCAATGAAGAAGAATTTGAAGACAGCGACGACACGGGAGTATTGCCCAGCGAGGAAGTTAAAAGTAAAAAAGACGACCTCAAGGTAGCCAATGCCGAATGGAAAGCACAGCTTAAACTCATCAAAAGCCTGGCAGGTAATCTCTACACCGAACTTAAAGCCCTGCCAGAACCACCCCCAATGGAGAAGAAAA
>JBCCNG010000038.1:0-14306 GCA_039025955.1 Cyanobacteria bacterium P01_C01_bin.72
AAGTTCTAGGCATTAGGCAGTAGGCAATTGAAGCTCATCTATGCAGTTTTTATGTATTTTGCATCACACTATTACTTTGATTTCCGTCACTGTGACTTTTGAAATATAAAGAGATTATCAAGCAGTACAGAAAACAAATGCTTTTTTGGTAAAGAGCAAGGGAGATAAATAGATGCAATTTTTAACCGATAATCAGATCCGAACGAACATTGAAATTACCGCAGAGTGGGATGTAGGATTTACGATTAAGTTAGATTTGACCAACTTGGGAGCAAGTTTGGCAGATGGTATAGTCCAATTTGAATCTGAGTTTGAGTTAATTTCAGGCGAAATCTGGGGTGCAGAAGTTATTCGTCAGGAAGGTAATACCTACACCCTGAAGCTAGATGAGGATAGAGACACAATTGATGCACAGCAAACCTCTTCTGTCTTTTTCAATGCGACTAAAATAGATAGTAAAATCAATCTACCTCAGAATATCAAGTTAGGTAGTGAAAGTATTTCAGTTAACAATCCAGCAGAGATTACGCCAACCTCTACCGTAAACATAGAACCAGCTACAGCTTCACAAAATAGCTTGGAAGCAGATGTAGACTTTTCTCTCGTTAAAGACTGGGGAAGCGGCTTCCAGGGCGCAATTTCTATTACTAATAACACTGGTGGCAATATTGATAGCTGGAGTCTAGAGTTTGATTTTCCCAACGAGATTAATAATATTTGGGATGCTGAAATTGAACAAAATCAAAACGGTAATTATGTTATTTCTAATGCCCCTTGGAATCGAGAAATTAGCGCGGGAGAAACTCTAACTTTTGGTTTTACAGGGAATGATAGCGTTAGCGTTGAACCACAGAACTTTGAATTATTGGGGTCTAGCTTCAGCAGTCCCAGCATTGGCGACAGTATCTATAGCTTTGATAATCCTGATTTAACTCCCGAATTGGCACTTAATCAGCCATATCAAGGACGAGCGACCTTCTTTGATGCGGCAAATCCTGCTGGTGGTTTGGGTAACTCTGGTTTTGATATTCCCGCCCCAGATCAGCTACACAAAGTAGTAGCAATCAACAATATTCAGTGGAATGGCTCAGAAGCAAGCGGTGCATTTTTGACTGTATCTGGCCCTAAACAAAGAGAAGGCGCCGCACCAATTATCGTTCAGGTAACGGATCAGCTATGGGAAAGAGCAGACGGATTAGACATGAGTGCCGAGGCTTTTGCTAAGGTAGCCGATCCTGTAGACGGCATAGTTAACATTGACTATCAACTAGTTGGTCCCGCCGATGACTACGTAACCGCCTATGGTCATCGTATTGGTGATGGTATCGTCGTCGAAGGCATTGCTGATTCCAATCCTTGGTATCCGACTCTCAGATTGAATAATCATCGCTATCCAGTGGAAAGTGTTGAGCTAATCGAAAGCGATGGCGATTTAATCGAGCTAGAAAGGGGTTCTGATAATCGCTTTGTCCTGGATGAAAGCAGCCCCATATACGGCGCACAAGATCTATTAGTAACCGATATTTTTGGTCAGCAGGTAATTTTAGATGATGTCAATATTTCTAATGGTTCGAGTGCCGATACAGTTACAGGACAACAGTTTGCCATGATTTAGTATTTACTAACGGCGTTGGTGAATGAGTAATCTTACCCTTGGAGCAAAGATGATTGCTCTGCAACAACGTCAAGCAAAAAAGTATCATGAAACAGATTTCAACCTTTGGACTGAAGCAGTGAGCTGTCACGCATCTAATTTGATTGTTGTTGCTGACGGGGTGATAGGGTGACGGGGAGAGGGTTTAACTGTTTTTTGCACAATTTTAAAACATGCAGTTTAAATGATTAACAGCTTTTAAAAAAGCGATCGCCAAATTTTTTTGAAGCCAAAATTGAGCAATAATTACTAATCAAAAATATCTGTGATAATTCTTTCAATCGAGCGTTCTACCCCCCTTTGTACACTGTTAACCATAACTCTTTTAATGGTTGAAGGACGACGTTGTTGGTTTGTTTCTGATTCAGAATAGTTGTTAGTTAAGGCTTCACCTATAAAGATATAGCTGAGGTGCGTACCAATATGATCCTTACTTTCTAATCCGTTCTTGATGCTTCCTGTATAAAATTCTTGTCCTGCAAGTAATTCAATGCTCACAAATCCTCCCTCTTCTGAAATCATGCCAGAATGAACGGCGGTACTACAAATTCCTGAATTGGAAGTATAAATATTTGTTCCCCAAATAGGAGCATGAATTAAATCTTCAGATGCAGCTTGGCAATAGAAATCATAGATTCTACCAATATTTTTCTTTTTATCTACACCCATACTGCTTAATCTACTACTCCAGCCTATTTCTGCTAGTCTTGTTGATGAGGTTTGAGCATTAGCCGACTGCCAAGACATTATCCCCAGAGAAAGAGCCAAACTGAGGATGATGAATCTTCGCCTTGAACTGGCTTTAATAATTTTCATATTCTTTATAAATTGCTGATCAAGCAAATCTATTGCTACAGATAGGAGGCAGGTTAATCTAATTAATCAGATGTCAAAGTAGAACACATTATTTTTATGTTTTTCTAGACATCTTTTTGGTATCTTTATCTAATCCTGGGAACATTATTTCTTCCGTGATCTTCAACACTGCTCAAGACGGTTTAAGATCACGACTATTTCATCAATAGCGCGGCGAATTTCTTTATGTTCTAGTTCGGAGTTGTTAACTAAAATGCTGAAAACTAACAAGCCTTGATCTTGAGTCTCTAAATATCCTGATAGTGCGCCAACACCTGTTAATGTTCCCGTTTTCCCCCACAGATTTCCCTGGATAGGTGTATTAATAAAGCGTCTTTTTAAAGTGCCGCTTGTACCAGCAGTAGCAAGCGATCGCTGATAAGATAAAGCTAGATGTTGGGGTGATGCTTGAAACATCAACCGTAAAACTTCCACTAAGGTTTGTGGTGTAACTAAATTCTGGCGAGACAATCCTGAAGCGTCGATTAATAGATAACTTTCTGGCTCTATACCTAACTTTTGCAAGCTGTAATTAATAGCCTCAATGGGAGTTTCTAGCTGCATTTTTTGAGCGAGAATCTTACCCAAAACTTCAGCGTATAGATTATTACTCTCTTGATTAATTCCCGCGAGGATTTCGGATAGAGGTGGAGCATAAATTGCCATTAGTTCCGTGTCTGAGTAGTTTACATCCTGCTGCTCAACTACTACTCCCTGATTAACGGCAATGCCTCCTTGAGATAAATAAAGTCTGAGGGACTCCAAAAAATATTGAGCTGGATCAACCACAGCCAAGTCCCAAACATCGGGAGGCTCATTAACTGCCAACTCTCCCCTCAGCTTTAATAGGGGCTTGCCTAGATCCCCATCAATTTCTACGGCGTACTCAATGTCTGCTTCACCTGTAGTAGCTTGGTTAATTACCTGCCACTGATTAGCCGCGATCGCATCATTCCACCAGAATTTAACTGGCTGTCCAATCTTCTGGGGCAAGAGAGTTAAAGTAACTGTGTTTTGGTTCAAAATAGTGCTGTTAGCTGCCGTAGCAAAGTAGCTGTGAACATCTATCCATTCCCATGTTGGGTTGATTGCGGGTGGGGTAAAGTAACTGTCGTCAACAATTAAGTTAGCAATTCTTTGCACTCCTCTATCCTGCAACTGATGTACTATATCTTTTAAACTTTCGCTTGATATGGTCGGATCTCCCTGTCCTTTTATCCTGAGAGAGTCCAGAAAAGGAGAATTTCCGACACTATAAACAGGTGTGCTAATTTGATAATCTGCCCCTAACTCCAATATTCCCGCCGCAGATACCAACAGCTTGGCAGCAGAAGCAGGATTAAAAAACTTATCTCCCTCCAGACTATAAAGAGAATCCCCCGCTAGAGTTTGAACTTCAATTCCCCAGCGCGATCTCTTTAACTCAGGGCGACTAATTACCTGTTCGATTGCTTGAGCCAAATCCCTCTGGCAAAAACCTTGTGGCTGCTGGGCAAGATTTTCAATCCTTGGCTTTGACTCCTTTTCCTCCGCCAGAACTACTTCGCTTCCAAAAGGATTGACCAACAAGCAGCAAAACAAACTAAGAAACTTCAAGTAAGCAAAAACTAATTTCATATAGTTAAAGAGTCTAATCCTGTTGTCATACTAAATTCTGTTTCCGTTAAACACTCAAAACTTGTATGAAGGCAGAGGGAAAAGCGCCTTTATGAGCATACGCTTTGCGCTCGCAGACGACTGACAAAGGACAAAGCTTTGCTTTGTGTGCCTTTATGCCTTCGTTTTAATTCACCGTATAGGTAATCTCTTCGACCTGTCCTGGTGCGCCTAGAACCTGCTGCTGCTGATTATTAAAGCTGATTACAACCCCTCCCGCGTTTCCTGCGCGAATTGTCACTTCTTTCTGACCATTCCACTGACGGTTAGTACCCGCTGGCAGAATTCCTTCAAAAGCAACTTTTCCATCCACCATCACCTTGAGCCAGCATCGCTCTTGGAGGTTGATACCAACGCTCACCGCCTCGGAATTATTAGCTTGGGAAACAAACTGTGGCGTTGTTGGCGGCTGGCTTACCTGAGCTGTTGTTTGTGGTGGCTGTTCGGGAACTAAAATCGGTCGCTCGCTTGGGGCTTGATTAATAATTACTGGGCGTTCAACCAAAACCGAGATTCCGCTCACAGAGACGATAACTAACAGAATATAAAGTAAATATAGATGAAGCGATCGCAGTTGGAAATTGAACCATATTTGACGCTGATTTTGCTGCTTGGCATCCGCCATGGAAGATGTCTGGGTCGATATATCCTGGAAGTAAACTTCCTGAGCGCCAATTGAGGCGGCATACTTCCTGACTAAAGCCTGGATATAAAAAGGTTCGGGTAATTCTGTCAGATCCCCAGCTTCGATTGCCTTTAATAGCCTGGGAGAAATCAGGGTTGCTTGAGCGACATTATTTAAAGACATATTTTGTGCCACCCGAATTTGCTGGAGCTTGGCACCAAGATCTTTTAGCTGTTGCTGTTCGCTATTTAAATTATGGGAATTGTCTAAATTATGTTGAGTCTGTTTAGTCTGTTTAGTCATAAACTGCGCTCCTGGGTTTTGCAGTTGCTTTGATCCCTTGAGAATTGAAAGATTTTTGTAAAAAATTAATTTCGGCAGTGGTTAAATGTCGATATTGCCCTGAGGAAAGTTGCCGACCATGAGCAATATTGAGGGTAAGTTTACCAATTGCTACACGATGTAATTTAGCCACCCGATAACCTAGCTGTTGAGCCACCCGCCTTATTTGGCGATTTCGTCCCTCGGTGAGAATTATTTTGATCTGTTTGCCAGTCCGATCAAACTTAGCTAGATCAACCTGGGCGGGTAAGGTTTTTTTGCCATCTAAGATGACTCCTGTACGCCAAGAAGTCAAATCTTGAGCCGAAGGAGATTTATCTAGAGTCACCAGGTAAGTTTTTGGTAGATGATAGCGAGGATGAGTCAAACCCAAAGTAAATTCACCATCGTTAGTTAGGATTAAAGCCCCGCTAGAAGCATAATCTAATCTTCCTACAGGATGAATTCCCGTTCTTTGGCGCAGATCTGGAGGAAATAAATCGATGACGGTAGGACGGTTTTGCGGATCATCACAGGTAGAAACTACCCCCACAGGCTTGTGTAGCAAAACATAGAGCAATTGAGGGCGGTGAGTTGCTTGAACTTGCCTACCGTCTACCAATAACGTATCTTGATTTAAATCAACGCGATCACCCAAAGTTGCTGTTTGACCGTTCAGCTTAACCCTGCCAGCTACTATCATTTTTTCTGCTTTGCGCCGTGAGGCAATCCCCCACTTGGACAAAATCTTTTGAATCCGTTCAGCCATCAACCAAGATCCCTACCTGCTTTGATTTACTTTAATTTTCGCTGATTTTATAAAATAAGATAGTACTCTTGTTGAGTTTGAAAACTAACTATATACTTCCCCAAAAAAAAGCTAAACTATCAGCAAATTCCGCCAACTCGATTTGCAGACTGAGTTACACTTATTGACAATTAGCAAAATAAAGTAACGGCTTTTGACTAACGGTTACGATATTTAGTAAATACTAAGATAGCTAATAATCAGGTTTACAAGTAGATATCAAAGATTTATGTTTGATTTTCAACCTCTTTTTGAGTTTTCCCGCCACAACTGTGTCGCCATCTGCTCTTTTCTCGTACCCGCTAATTTAATTGCTACTATTGCCACCCTAGTTTTAGTTGCTCAGGGTCAATCTTTGAGTAAGCTCAAGTGGTCTAAGGGTATTGCCTCCGTTTTGGCGATCGCCTTATTTCTTCATATTTCTACCTGGTTTATGATTGGCGTGATTACCCCAGTCACCTTTATCCTTTTGGCGTTAGGTTGTACCTGCCTCATTATCAATCTGGTTGTAGTCGCTTACCGTCAGAAAGCACAAATAATCTCCGCTAAACTCTTAACACCCTTAACCTGATAGATTGAAGATAGCGTAGCAAACCATACAATTGAAAGACCTAAATGAGCAAAACCGTTGCTGAAGTCATGACCACTGATTTAATTACAGTGTCTCCCGAAACCTCATTACAGGAAGCAATTCAGATTTTGGCAGAGAGAAAAATCAGTGGTTTACCAGTGGTTGGTCAACAGGGGCAACTGGTGGGAGTAATTTCCGAAACAGATCTTACTTGGCAGGCGACAGGGGTAGATACTCCGCCCTACATCATGTTGCTTGATAGTATTATTTACCTCCAGAATCCTGCTAAACATAACCAGGAAGTTCACAAAGCCTTGGGACAGACTGTTGCTGATGCTATGAGCGATCGCCCTATTACGGTTAAGTCCAGCCAACTAGTTCGCGAAGCAGCCCGCATTATGCACGAGCAAAAGGTACGTCGTTTACCAGTAGTTGATGATCAAGAGGAACTGGTAGGCATGATTACTCAGGGCGACGTAATTAAAATGATGGCAGCAGAGTAAATAAACCGCCTCTAGTTGAAAACTTATAGTTCAGAAGTTAACTGTTCGTCCTATCCTAAAGGATATGCGAAGCGGTATGCTTTAGCATTCCCTTCGGTCAAGGATACAGCGACCCATAAGGGATTAGTGTCTAGAGATTGAGAAAATTATGACTTACACAACTTGGTACTTAAAGAGATTGTCTTGCAAAAGAATATCATGCTAGATCAATAGTATTAGGCAGTCCCATAAAAAAAAGGGATAGTTATCAAACTATCCCTTTTTTTTATCCAAATTAAGTTAGAAATATGTAGTCAGAAAAGTCTAGACTATATCTGAGGTACAAATCTATCTTTTTCAGGCACTTCCGCGTATTCAGAAACGATTTGCTTTAACTCTTCGCCGTCGATTGTTTCTTTTTCGATTAACAGATCAACCAGACGATCAATTACCTCTCGGTTTTCACGGACGATTTTACGGGCCAGTTGATGACCGTGTTCGGCAATCTGACGTACCTGATCATCAATGCGGGAGGCTACTTCTTCGGAGTATTCTGCACGGGAGGTTAAGCCGGCACCGAGGAAAACCTGACCACCCTGTCCACCGCCTAAAGCAATCGGCCCAAGGTCACTCATACCGTAAATAGTTACCATTTGGCGTGCCATTTGTGATACCTGCTGTAAATCACCACCAGCACCTGTGGTCACTTCATCACTACCAAAGATCTCTTCTTCGGCTGCCCGACCACCCATAGCACCAGCAATTCTGGCCATTAGCTGAGAACGACTGACTAAACTCTGATCTTCGTTAGGAGTGAACCAGGTCAAACCTTGAGCCTGTCCGCGAGGAATTAGTGTTACTTTCTGAACGGGGTCGTGATCTTTGACTAGTGTACCCACGATCGCATGACCAATTTCATGATAAGCAATTAAACGCTTGCTCTTACCATCGGTTAGAGGTGTACCTTCCATACCAGCTACAACACGATCTACAGCGTCATCAATTTCGTTGATGGTTACTGCTTCTTTGCGTCTTCTAGCGGTAAGAATTGCTGCCTCGTTGAGGAGGTTAGCAAGGTCTGCACCAGAGAAACCAGGAGTACGACGAGCGATCGCATCTAGGGATACTTCAGGGGCAATTTTCTTGTCACGAGCATGTACTTCTAAAATTTCTAAACGACCCTTGATATCAGGATTATCTACCATTACCTGACGGTCAAAACGACCAGGACGCATTAACGCGGAGTCTAAGACATCAGCACGGTTAGTTGCGGCAATAATAATGATTCCTGTGTTACCTTCAAAACCATCCATTTCTGTTAGCAGTTGGTTAAGAGTTTGCTCTCTCTCATCGTTACCGCCACCAATACCAGCACCACGCTGACGACCGACAGCATCAATCTCATCGATAAAGATTAAGCAAGGAGCGTTTTCTTTGGCTTTTTTGAACAGGTCACGGACACGAGATGCACCGACACCGACAAACATTTCTACGAACTCAGAACCAGAAATACTGAAAAAAGGTACAGCAGCCTCACCAGCGATCGCTTTTGCTAACAAGGTTTTACCTGTTCCTGGAGGTCCAACCAATAGCACACCTTTAGGAATTTTCGCCCCAACAGCAGTAAATCTTTCTGGCTGCTTCAAGAAGGTAACAACCTCCTGTAGTTCTTCTTTGGCTTCGTCAATACCTGCTACATCATCAAACATGATGCCTGTTTTTGCTTCCATCTGAAACTTGGCTTTCGATTTACCAAAGTTCATTGCTTGTCCAGGACCACCAGGCATATTGTTGGAACGGCGGAACAGGAAGAATAAAGCACCAATTAAAATTACAGGAAAGACTAGGTTACCCAACAGTCCCCATACTGCCCCTTCGTTGCCTGCAGGATGATAGTCGAAATTGACATCAGCATCTCGTAGCTTGGCAATTAGTTCAGGGGAGTTAGCTGGTAAATCGACTCTTAATTTCTGAATGCGGTTGTCTAATTCAGGGTCGATCGCCTGCACAATTGCAGTTCTACCGCTGTCATATAGCTCGACTGAGGTGACTCGATCTGAATTTAAATAATCCAGAAAGCGCCCATAGGTCATGCGTGTACTAGCAGTGTTACCGCTTAACCCACTGGTAGTACTGGGACTTGGGGTAGTAAAAGTTCCTTGCCAAAGGAAAAAACCAACCACTAGTAGGGGTAATGTCCAAAGTAAGGCTATTCTCCAGGAAAAATTTTTCATAAGGTATATGGTTGTTCTAAATTGATTATGTTTAAGATTATTTCTTTGCTTTTCTAGGTCTTGACCCGCCGTAAGCATCTTCTGCTGACATTGCTACCTCTGGTGAACATTTAACCAAGTTGCGATCGCCTCCTCCTGTTTGCAAAATAAAATGCGGCTTTATATGTCAAGTTTCTTTTCCTTATATTACCTTTAGCTTAACTAAATTTAACGTAAATCTCATTTTTAAATTAGAAATTGATTTAATTTTTATTCTCGGTAACGCCTGTTTATATTTCCTGGCAAGGCTTCTGGGAGTTTTCTGCTGGGCAAGATAATCTTTGCCCCATGGTCGGCCTATAGTTATTTTACAATTGCCTGGGATCTGTAAATCAACATCTCGATCACGCAACTAGTAATTTTGCTCCTACTCGAACCAAGCTGTAACATTTGTCATTGAACATTGATCATTGAACAATATTTTCTCTTGATTCAGCTAACATCCAGTGTAGGCAGAAGAAAAAATGTGCAATCGTCAATAAATAGTTGCTTATCTATAATCAATCATCCCGCTTATCTTAACTATCTCCTCTTGAATGGAGTCAAATTCTTACTTACTTTGTTAAGTGGAATAATGTTTAAAGCAACTCTAAAAGCCACATTTAACAATGCTGTGAAAATACTTAAAAACAGGCGTTCACCCGTTTTTCGTTGTTAAGTCCAATTTGCTTGTCAGACATGAGTTTTTTAGGTGCATAATTTTTTGCTAAAGCTAGCTCTGCTCTAGATTCAACCGATAAGATATTGCTATACATAATAGTCGCTCAACATGGCTGCTTTAATTTCGGTTTTAATTGCAATTACCTTGTCTTTATTAGTTACTCGTATTGCGACTGAGGCTTTGACCTTAACTGGCTTGTCGCGGACATCAGCAAGATTTCAGGCGAGATCGGCATTTACAGGCACAGGATTCGCGACTTCCGAATCAGAAGCGATCGTCAAGCATCCCGTACGACGTAGGATTATCATGTGGCTGATGTTTTTGGGGAATGCTGGATTTATTACCGTAATTTCTTCTTTAGTACTGACTTTTGTTTCCACCTCTTCCCCGAGAGACGGACTATCACGCTTGGTTTATCTCTTGATTGGCATCGCGATTCTATGGATCTTGGCTACAAATAGGGCATTTAACCGTATTCTCACCCGCTTGGTGAGGAGGGCTTTGCATCGCTGGACAGATATTGATTTACGAGATTATGCCCGTCTGTTGCACCTGAAAGGAAAATATCAGGTGACGGAAATTGCAGTTAGTGACGATAACTGGCTAGCAAATCGGACACTAAAGGAGTTACGGTTAACAGATGAAGGCATTACTATCCTGGGAATTGAACGAAAAGACCGTGTTTACATTGGCGCACCCCATGGCGATACCTGTATTTATCGAGGGGATAATTTGATTATTTATGGCTGCAAAATAGCTTTAATTGAGCTAAATGCTCGTCCCAAAGGTATTGAGGGAGAAAAAGCACATCAAAAAGCAGTAGCAATTCAACAGCAAAAAATTGAGCAGCAGCGAAATAGTTATGATGCTCCCAGAGTCGGATAAGATTAACGGATAATTAAGACTCGCTACTTTTCTGGGCGATCGCCTTTTGATATACTTCCTTTATTTGAGGCGCAATTACCTTCCAGGTGTAGTTAGCGCGAACGTATTCCAAACAAGCTTCTGAGCTTGGTAGCTGTCGTTTGCCCGATAGCGCGGCGATAATCCCTGTTGCTAAGTCCTGAGTTTGAGGACTATCAAAAACTAAGTCAGGACTAAATGGTCGCAAGATTTCGGGAATGCCGCCGATAGGCGTTCCCAACACAGGAGTGCCTGCTGCCAAAGATTCAATGACAATCAAACCAAATCCTTCTAGGGCAACAGTGGGAACAACAGAAAAATTGGCGGCACTATAGCATAAAGGTAAATCTGCGTCAGCTACATACCCTAAAAGTTTGACATTGTCATTTAGTCCCAACTCATCTATCTGCTCTTGAAGACTATTGGCTAAGTCACCTTTGCCGCCGATATAAAGCATCGTCTCGGGGTATTTTTGGCAGACTATTGCCATCGCCGCTACTAAATTTTCTAGACCCATCCGTTTTGCTAACCGACGAATACAGAAGATAGTCGTTTTTTCTGGCGACCAACCTAGTTTCGCTCTGGCTTCTGTCTGAGATACATTAAGATTGAAACGCTCTAAATCCACTCCACCAGGGATGACTATAATTCTTTCTAGGGGTACTTGATATTCCTGATGCAAGATATCGCGAAATGTTTTTGACAGAACAATAAATTTTTGCGATCGCCTATATACTTGTGTTTCTAACCACTTTTTTGCTTTAACTGCCAAGCTTTTATTGGATTCAACATTACTTTCTAATGCCCAAGGTCCGTGAAAATGGGTGACTAGTGGACGATTCTGTAACAGATTGAGCAGGGGAAAAGTATAAAAGGCAAAGTGCGAAATAATGAGATCGTGTTCTGTTTGCGAGCTAGACTGCCTAAAACTTTTTCTGATTCTCTGCCAACGTTTGATTACGGAAATATTAGCAGCAGCAAAACTATTAATTTTGCCCTGAGAATCTAGCTGGATATTATCTCCCCCAGCAACTAAACCATCAAAGCCAATTCCCGCCTGTGCAAAATAGTTGGCACAATCATAATAGTAGCGATTTAATCCTCCTGCGCGATCTGGAAACCAGCCCATGCCAATTTGTAGCGTTCTGATTTCAGATTTTTGATAATCTGCTTTTACGTACATTTCGTTGACTGTCAGTTTATTTCGTTTCTATGGGAAATTTGGTGCGGGGATATCGTTTTTTGATTTGAGCAGGATTACCGGCCAGCAAAAAAGAATAGTTGTCTTCACCCTCAAAGCTCTTGTTAACTATACTTCCAGCACCTACAATCGAACCATCAGGAATGCTGCAACCAATTAACGTTGCTCTTGCACCAACATAAGTTTTTTCGCCGATTTCAATATTCACTGTTCCTAGCTTGGGTTTATCCTCATGATAGATACGACCATGACTCCAAAAATGAGTGTCTCGACCAGCAATAGTAGTTTCTGCTCCTATCTTGATACTTCCTGATACGTCCATAAAATGATGGCTCATAACTTTTACTCTCTCTGCCAAAATAAGTTCTCTCTTCCAACCAGCTCTTTTTCGGCGATCTCCATAAAACTGATTAAAGTTAGCGACATAAGCATTTTTACTTATTTTTAGCAGTTTTAAATTGCGGATAATATTAAAGTGTCCAATTTTTGCATTATCTTCAATAAATATATTCTCACCCTCTAAATAGCTAAAACCGATATTTACGTTATTACCTATTTGCCAACCGAAAAAGCGCCGATAGCATAATATTTTCAAAGGATGAGGCAGGAATACTGCCAGGATCGATAATATTTTGTTGCTCTTAATCATAATTGAGAATAGAAAAACAGTGTCAGTAATTTTTGCTCCACGTTGAACTTTAGCTATTTAGAGGGTGACAAACTTTGGCTTTTTTGATAACCATAGTATTGGTGACTAGCTACTGCCATTGCTAAAAAACACCAAATGGGCATAGCATATTGTTCTGTAGTCACATTGCTAGTAGCCATACGAGCCAATGAACCAATCGCTATGGCTCTCGATGCGATCGCAAATATGTCTAGGTTCTTTGACAGCAGCACTTTAGCAATTAGTAGTAAGATTCCAGACATATAAACTAGAGTTCCAAACCAACCAAAAGTTATTAAGATACCCAAGTAACCATTATCGTTGGTAGAAAAAGAACCGTTTGGCGATTGTCCAGGAGCAACAAGCCCCCAACCGATAAACTCGCTTGCAGCAATACTGCTCGCCTGTTCGAGCTGACCCAGGCGAGACTGCAAGCTACCATCATTGCCTAGGTTGACAAATGTTTCTATTCTCGAACTAATAACGCCCGAAAAAGGCTCTACAGTTGCCAGAGGAGCCATAATTAGAACTAAAAATACAATAGTGATAATAGCTCGTATTTGATAGCGTTCTTTCAGCGAGACAACAAACAGCGCGACGGTTATTAACCAGCTATACCAAGCAGTCCGAACTTGAGAAAGGAGAAAGACCAAATAGCCTAGAGCATTAGCGGGATAGCGCCAGGAATTTTTGCTAATAAACAGCAAAATCAAACCTGGCATCAAATTGAAAGCAAAAGTCATCGGGTTGCCCATCGTACTCCAAACTCTTATCCCAAGAGGTTTGGGACTACCCATGTAAGAAGAATTCGTGACGCTGTTAAACTGAGAGCTGTTAACTAAGAAGAAACGATCCCAGCCTGGAGCAAGCAAAAATTGCAAGACTCCATAGATACCCATAAATATCACCCCCCAAAAGAAAGATCTTTGTATTATCTGGCGATATAGAGGATAATCTTGCCAATTAACAAATAAATGAAAACCAAAGCAAATAGGGGATAGCCAGGTCAGCAAGATGATAATTTCGCGATCATAATCTGTGACTTGCTGTTGAATTAGCCCGATAATAAAAGCATAAAAAACAGCAAATAGACACAAGAAAAAAGGTAAACCTTGTTTCTGATATATCCTTGGCAAATAGCGGACTACGGTAGCAAAAGTTATCGAAGTGACTAAAAGAGGGGTCAAAGCGTAAGGCCAGGGAGTAATAAAGCCACAGTGAAAATCAATTAAACGCCGAACAAAAATACCCAAGAACCAAATCCACCAGGTAAAACCAACATATAAAATTGGATAGCGGCGGTAGAGAAATATTCCCACTGCTAGTGAACCAAGGGGAAAGAGCGGAATCAGCAACTGGGGAATAGTAAAGAGTAAGATAAAAATAGTCAAAACCAGACTCAGAATCGCTTGCCAAGCAGGTTTTGGTTCAAAAAAAGATTGCCAACTCTTTTTTGCTGGATTGTTTCCTGTCGTTGCTTGATTCACGTTCGCTAAGATTGCTCCAAAGTAAAAATATTAAATAAAAATGTTTAATTTAGTTGGGTATTGCACTTTTTGCTTATTGACAAAATTGATTTGCAATACAGTGAGACTATTTAAAAGTAAACAGCAGAAGATATCGGTTTAG
>JBCCNG010000039.1:0-14078 GCA_039025955.1 Cyanobacteria bacterium P01_C01_bin.72
GAATAATTAAAGATACCAGGTTTGCCATTGGTTGTTAGTTGTTAGTTGTTAGTCGTTAGTTGTTAGTCCCCAATTCACAGTCCCTAATCCCCAAGCCCCTAGTCACCCACGACGGGATAATTTTTGGGCATAGCGGTTAGTCAAATAGCGGTTTAATCGCTTATCAATGCGGGTGAAAATATTCTCCAATAGGTTGCTCTTGCCACCAAAAGTCAAGACTTGAATCAGAGGATGGATAATGCTGTCTCTGCGTCGCCAACCCAAACCGCGATACTTAGTGGTGAAGTAGCTATCTTCAGCTAAGTTCCATTTTTCCCGTAAACGGTGGAGACTATTTAGCACCCAAGCATCACTCCAGCGCAGCATGTAGTAAACTAAATCGCTCAACTCTAAAGGAGGTCCCGGGACATAAGTGACGATGGAGTCTGGCTCAAAATAAATCTTGCCTCCTGCTGCTGCTACCTGCATACAGAAGTCGAGATGTTCCTTGGTATTGAGCATTGCCTCATCTAGCTTACCGATTTGCTCAAAAATACTGGTTTTAATCAAAACGCAGTGAAATTCGGCTAATTCTGTCTCTTGACGCTTCAGGCGATCGCGAATTTCAACAACTTTCTTACCCTGCAAATACATTTTTTCCCGTAAGCGTCGTCTTCCGCGAATATCTTGGAAAATATGGGACTCTCCGCCAGCAAAATGGACAGTTTGATGCACTGGCTCATCCTGACACATCAAGGGCCCCACTACCGTAGCGGAGGTATCTTCGGCGCACTGAACTAATTGTGATAACCAGCCAGGAGAAACGATCACATCATTATCCACAAACACCACATACTTAGTTTTTACCAGCTCTAAACCAAGGTTACGAGCATGGTTAGGAGAGAGATAATGATTGGTTCTTAAATGATGGAAATTTTTGGCTTGTGCCTGCTGCTGTAAATAACGACGGACTTTAGGGGGGGAATTGCCATCGACGTAAATTAACTCAAACGGCAACTGGGTATGCTGATAGATACTTTCTAAGGAACGACTAGTACAGCTAAAACGTTCTCTGGGAGTTACAACTATAGTTACGTTACTCATGGGATGTATAGGTAGTGGGTAGGGGATAGGAAGTAATAAGTAATAAGTAAGGGGTAGTAGATAAGAGTTATCGGTTAGGAAGATAAGAAGTAAGGAGTAAGAAGTTGTGGGTTATGAGTTGCGGGGAAAGACTGTTTTGATTGCCCAGAAGTTAAAACCAAAGGAAACTACAGTACGGCTGACTAAAACGGCGATCGCTACCCAGAAAATTCCGCTCTTGACTACGGTTAAAAGCAGTATGCCAAAAATAGTTGTAAAGATTATATCGACATATAAAGTTGCGCGGGAACGATCCATGGCGTTTAGCAACCAGGTAGTTGCCTGCTTGAAAGTGTAGGGAATGACCGATAGGCAAATTAAAATTAGTACGGGAATAGAACCCGTCCACTTCTCACCAAAGATAATTGGTACATACCACAGGGACAAAACTGACTGTAGGGTCACAATTGGTACAATCACCAGGGCAAGGGTTTTTAAACTGTGAAAATAGTCCTGTCTGAGTTTTTGGAAGTTGGTTCTAGCAGCACAGAGATAGGGAAATAGAGCGGACATGAAGGTGTTGACAATGTTCATCAAGATTCCTGAACCAGCATTGAAGGCAAAGAAATAAAATCCTAGTTCGGTCATGCCTAGAAATCGACCCACAATTAGATAATCTAAGTTGAGGCGCAGCTTGTTGAGCAGTTCGATGCCGATAATATTTTTGCTGTAGTTGATAATGGTGCGCCAGCCTTTAAGCTGGAACTTTTGCGGTGGCTGCCAGTCAACACTCCTCCAGCTTATTACAATCCAGACAAACTGGGCGGCGAGGGTAGACCAAACTATTGCCCAAACGCCGTAACCCATCAGACAAAGAACCACAATGGCGGTGTTAGTCACCAAGGATTGAACGGCATTACAAACAGCAATAATTTTGAGTCGATTTTGCCGTTCGATTAAAGCCAAATGGATCGAGCAAGGGGGATTAAATAAATAAACTATGGAAGCAGCACAAAGCAGAGGAACTAGCTGGCGATCATCGTAGAACCAGGCGACGAAAAAAGAAGCAATACATTGAAAGATCGTAAAGCCGACACAGATAATCCACTGTAGCCAATAGGCAGTATCCGCTAATTCTGCAACTTCCGCCTCATCCGCCTGAATAATTTTGGCGGCAACTCCTCCACGATGAAGAAATACTGTCACTAGCTCAAAAGTCATGTAGATTACTGCCATCAGTCCATAGTCAGCAGGACTAAAGATCCGCGCCAGAGTGACGGTAGTTCCCAGACGAAATACGCGGTTGAATAATTCCGCGACTCCCAACCAACCAACATTGCGAATTAATTGTCCTGATAATAAATTTTTAAATTTGGTAGTTAACATTAACTCGCTGTATAACTATCTGCTGTTTGACTATTTTTTGACTATTTATCGATACTATTCTTTGAAATTACATCATTTTTTTGCCTAAGCCAATCTAAAAAAATAACGCGGAATTAAAAATAAGTGAGTAAAAAGTGAGTAAAAAGTGGCTTTAACATTTTTCAACTAACTTAGACTAAAAGTTAAGCCAAAGCCTCATATAGCAAGCTGTTTGCCTAATAAAATTTCTATTTTCCAGCTAAAAAACAGCATGGGGAATTGATACTTGAGCTACATTCTCTAGGTATATTTTCTGATATATGTGGTAATGTTACTAGATAATAGCTCTAAACTCAATCAAAAACATTCTTTTTAAGACACACTTAAAGTAAACGGTTTATATTAACTGGCGTTCATTAGAGGCGCTCTAAAATCAATTTGTATAGGGTTTCAACCCGCTAGTTGTTCAAAAATCAAGGCTTTTAGAGTAATTTTTGAGCTACTTGTTGCTTTGCTTTTTTTTGGCATGACTCATAGTCGTACAGTTTAGAATTATTATGCCCAAGCCAGTTTTAACAATTTTTTATCAATTTAACCCTTGGAATAGCAGCATTGGCGGAATTCAAACTGTAGTTAAATACTTTTTGAAATATGCGGCGGCGGATTTTGAGGTGCGAATGGTCGGCACGGGACAGCCAGGAGATCGCCTTGGGGTATGGCAGACAAGAGATTATGCAGGTAAACAGATTAAGTTTATGCCTGTGATTGAGTTAGCCGACGATAACGTCAGGCGGCTGATTCCCACTACCCTTAAATACACTGCAGCCCTGCTGCGTCATAACTTCTCCGCCGATTTCCTGCATTTTTACCGCCTAGAATACGCTCTGGCGGCTTTTAAATGGTCGGGAGAAAAGGGTTTTAGTCTGCAAAATGACATTCGGAAACAGATGGATGCTCGGGTTTGCCAAGATGCGATTCTGTGGCAGAAGTTCCCCCAGGCGTACTTTGCACTGGAAAGCTGGTTGATGGGTCAGTTTGATCTTATTTATTCTTGTCACACCGACTCAGTAAAGTTCTATCAGCAGCAATATCCCGAGTTAAGCGATCGCTTTGAACACCTGAAGAATACGGTAGATTTGGAATTATTTTTCCCCTTAGCTCCAGCGGAGAAAGAAGTGGAGCGGGAAAAGCTGGCTCGGGAATTAGATTTAGCGAGTAGCACCCGTTTTGTGCTGTATGTCGGTCGTCTACATCCCCAAAAAGACCCTTTACTTTTAATTGAAGCCTTTGCGGCTCTTGCACAGCCAGAGGTGCATCTCCTGATTGCGGGGGAAGGAGAACTAAAATCAATCATTGAGGCAGCAATTGAGCGTTATGGCATCAGCGATCGCGTCACGCTCTTAGGGGGAGTAAGTCCTGAACGAGTCAGCGATCTTTATCGACTCAGCAGCGTCTTTGTGGTCAGCAGTGCCTATGAAGGAGTACCGATCGTGGTTCTAGAGTCTCTAGCCTGCGGTACGCCCGTGGTGGGGACAGAATGTGGCGAAATTCCCCTGATTTTAACTGAGAATAGCGGCATCATGTGTGGCGATCGCCAGCCAGAAACGATGACCAATGCCCTCAACACTATTTTGACTCAGCCTGAAAAATACTCTGTTGCGGCTTGCGTCAAGGCGGCACTGCCATATAGCGCTGAAACCGTAGTCAGCCGAGTTTATGCCACCATGCGCTCGACCTGGCAAGCACAAAATACTACTCAAGATCTTAAATATATCAAGCTATGAAAATTGCCGTAATTGGTGTCAAAGGTCTACCAGCCCAGCAGGGCGGAATCGAACGCTATTGTGAAGAACTTTACCCCCGTTTAGTAGCCCAGGGTCATCAGGTCGATCTATACGCCCGACCAAGCTACTTAAAACAGTCCTGGTTTTCGGTCTATACCTATCGCGGCGTACGGGTAATTTGTTTGCCTTCCCTCAACTGGCGCGGTTTTGATGCCTTCTTTAGTTCGGCGCTCTCTGCCCTAGTAGCGACTTTTCTCAATTATGACGTGGTTCACTTTCATGCCTTGGGCCCTGCCCTCTTTTCCTGGCTACCTCGGCTAGTCTCTTCCGCCAAGGTGGTAGTCACCTGTCAGGGTTTAGATTGGCAACGAGCTAAGTGGGGCAAGCTTTCCAGCAAAATTATTTATTGGGGTGAAAAAACTGCGGTCAAACAGGTTCATGCTCTGGTGGTCGTTTCTCAAGATCTGCAAAATTATTTTGCTCGCACCTACGGCTTGCAGACGATTTACATCCCCAATGGACCAGGAGAGTTTAGCAAGTCCGATCCTGATTTTAGATACGTGCGATCGCTAGGTTTAGCTCCTAACCGCTATTTGCTGTTCTTGGGTAGATTAGTCCCCGAAAAGAGACCCGATCTGTTAATTAAAGCGTTTCAAAGTCTTCAGGCTCAAGGCTGGAAACTGGTATTTACAGGGGGCATCAGCGATACAGAAAAGTATAGCGACTACCTTCAGCAGCTCGCAGCTAATAACCCCAACATTATTTTTACAGGGGAATTGCAGGGGGGTTGGTTAGCAGAAGTCGTCCGAGGAGCAGGGCTATTTGTTTTACCTTCAGATTTGGAAGGTCTGCCTCTGGTAATGTTAGAAGCGATGAAAGAGGCTGTTCCCGTCTTGGCGAGCGATATTCCGCCCCACGTTCAGCTCATTTCTCCTGACAAGGGTTATTTATTTGCCGCAGGAGACTGCGATTCCTGTGTTGAAGCTCTAAACATAGCTCTCCAGCAGCCTGAAGTTAGAGCCGCGATGGCAAAGAAAGCCCAAAGGCAAGTATTGGCTAAATATAACTGGCAGAAGATTACGGAGGAAAATTTAAACGTCTATTCCCGTTTGGTGTCTGGGGCTGAACCAGTTGCCGCAGCCAAAGCGGTTAATGCAGAAGAGAAGCAAAGCTTGAGTAATCTACGGTAAAAGAAATTGAGCATATTGCAATAGGTATGGCTTATGGATACCAGCAGAATAATTAAAATTTGTCGCTCATACTGGTATGTCGTCCTGCTGACTTTTCTCGCAGTAACTTCTCCGCTGTGGTTATTAGTGAATAAACCTAGGGATATCCCATTACCTCAAGCCAATTCTACGCCGTTAGTCTCAGATACTTGGCAGCCTGTAACTATTGGTGGTGGCGGATATATCACGGGAATCTATCATCATCCCCAAGAACCAGATTTAGTCTACGCTCGCACCGATAACGGCGGCTACTACCGCTGGCAAGAGTCTCAACAGAGATGGCTACCGATTACTGACTCCTTACCTGCAACCTCTTGGTCATATGATCATTATTCAGGGGGAGAAGCTTTAGCTCTTGACCCGCAAAATCCCGACCTAGTTTATATTGCGGTGGGCAAATATAGCGATCGCCCTGGAGCGTTATTTAAATCAAGAGATCGCGGGGCAACTTGGCAAAAAACTAGTTTGGTCGTACCCATGGGCGGAGATGAGGAACTGCGCTGGGGAGGAGAGCGCCTGGCGGTTAGTCCTATGGATAGTAAGCTGCTGCTGTTTGGTTCGCGTCGAGATGGTCTGTGGCGATCTCTGGATGGCGGTCTAAACTGGACTACCGCAAATTTACCCCTAGCCGACAATGCAATTGGCGTAATGGCTGTAGCCTTTGCCCCCCAAGGAGAATCTATCTATGCTAGCGTTTACGACGACGGAATCTATCGCTCTGGAGATAGGGGTCAGACTTGGCAGAGATTAGCTAACAGTCCGCCACGGGTGATGCAGCTTAAGGTAGCTCTAGACGGTATTGTTTATACCACTAGCGACACTGCTCCCCAAGTAAGTAAATACGAGTCGGATCGCTGGAGCGATATTACTCCCCAGGGCATTTTGGTTCACTCCAGCTTTAATGGTTTAAGTCTTCATCCCCAAGCAGCGGCGACTTTAATTATCAGTGAAGGAGACAAGGGTAGAGGCAAAGTCTACTACTCAGAAGATCGCGGCGCAAGCTGGAAAGCAAAGACCCCTCAGCTTGATCAGACCGTAACCTGGTTAGCCCCAGAATTTTTTAACGATCATAATTCAGCGATCGCTTTTGACCCCCAAAATCCCCAACGGGTTTGGCTCAGTGACTGGTTTAGTATCTGGCATACAGATGATATTGCTGCGCCGAGCGTAACCTGGACAAATCGAGTCCGAGGCATTGAGCAGACCGTGTTATTGACTTTAGCTGCACCACCAGCGGGAGCAATGCTGTTGAGTGGCATCGCCGATCAGGACGGCTTCTATCATCATGATCTCCACGACTATCCCCAAAGTCGTCTGGGATTTGAGCCGCAGGGGGGTTTGAAGCAACTAAAGTTGAATGGCGATCGCTATCTGGATAATTATTTCCAAGATACTTTACACATTGCCTACTGCCAAAATCAGCCTTTACATCTGGTGCGGCTGGGGGGACAAAGATGGCGTAACGTCTATTTGGGAGCTACTTCCAACGATGGGGGCATTACCTGGCAACCCTGGCAACAGATTCCACCCCGCAGGCAGTTTATGCGAGCAGCGATTGACCCGAACAATCCCCAGCACTTTGTCGTTACTACTAGTGAAGCCCAACCCTTAGTTACTTTTGACGGCGGCGCATCCTGGCAAGAAGTTACGGGCTTACCCAACGGCGAAACCGCTCCCTGGAATTGGAATCAGTCTTTAGCTGCCGATGGAGCAAATGGCGATCGCTTTTACTATTTTGCGGCGGGTAAAGTCTATCGCAGTGATGATGGCGGGATTAGCTTTAGGGTCGTTACCCAAGACTTACCACCAGGAGAAAACCACATTTTAACCACCGTACCTGGCAGAGAAGGAGAATTTTGGCTCAGTCTAGATCAGGGAGGGTTGTATCATGCTACCAATGGGGGAATATCCCTAGAGAAGAGCGAACAATTTAGCTCGGCTCATTTAGTTACAGTGGGAAAGCCCCTCACCCCCACGTTGTACGATAGTACTATATATGTTTACGGCACAGTCAATGAATCAGAACAGGCGGGACTATATTTTACGGGGGATGGTAGTAGCTGGTCACAGGGCGATCAACCTGCCCCCATGCCCAAGACCACGAAGGTGCTGACAGCCAGCCAGCAGCAGCCTGGATTAATTTTCGCTGGTACAGATGGCAGAGGCATTTATTATGCAACTTTCTCCCAGGCGAAAAGCTAGTAAACTCTTGCAAAGCCAATCGATATCAAACGTTTTTATATATATTCAGCAATATTATCAAAAACAACTATAAATATGATTCGTATACTCATCGTTGATGACCAACAAACTATCCGCGAAACGCTGAAAACAATCCTCGCTACCGAAGTAGATTTGCAGGTAGTAGGAGCAGCACAAGACGGCACAACCGCTTTAGAAATGGCAAAAAACTTGATGCCAGATTTAATGTTGGTCGATTTGGAAATGCCAGGACTCAACGGACTCGGGCTAACTCGCCTAATTAACCAAGACTTTCCCAGTATCAAAGTCATTGTCTTGAGTATGCACGATCGCGATGAGTATATTCATAAATCTATCCAGTCAGGAGCAATGGGCTACCTGCTCAAAAATACTCCAGCCAAAGACCTCAAGGAAGCAATTCGTTTTGTACAACGCGGCTACACTCAATTTAGCCCAGGCTTGCTGCATCGAGCTATACCAACGGCAGAAAGTCCAGCAACATCTTTAACTCAAGTTTCTGTCCCTGACAATGCTCCCGCCACAACTTTATCCCTAGAGCGATTTATTCCTTTTGGACAAGCTAAATCCCCTCGCAGGCGTAAAAACTGGAAATCTTATCTTCCCTACTGGCTGGGGGGAAATGTTCTGCTGTGGAGTGCCGCTATTCTATACCTGATCTTCAAAAGTCCAACCTATGTCAGCCAGTGGTCGGTTAGCCTCCCTGCCAACGAAAACTCAAGCAGCGTCAATATTCCCGATGTTGGCTCTTTATCTTCGGATATAGATTCCCCCTACCGCAGCGATATATTTGATCCGCGAGAAAACTATAAATATCTGCTCAAAGAAAAAGAGATTCTGACGACTGCCGCGGCAAAATTAAACATGAAGCGGAGTGAATTTGGTAAGCCAGAAATCGAAATTGTCGATAATACCACCATGATGGAAATCAGCATGGAAGGAGATACCCCAGAGTTAGCCAGAGAAAAGGCGATCACCCTGCAAACAACCCTCGAACAAAAGCTAGAAGAACTACGCCAGGGACAAATCGGTCAGTCTGCCCAGAGTTTAGCCGCCAGCTTAGAAAAATCTCGCTTGGCGTTGGCAGAGGCACGGGGTAAACTAGCGGATTTTAGAGCCAATTCAGCGATTGGTTCGAGCAACAAAGCCAATAATCTCTCAGAAAATTTAGAGAACCTGCGTCGCCAGGAAGCCGAAGCCCAGGCAGAATTACAACAAACTCGGGTTCAGGCACAAAACCTTGCCAACAACTTAGGGCTTTCTTCCCAGTCGGCAAAAGATGCCTTTGCCCTCCATTCAGACTCCCTGTTTCAACAGTATCTTGCCGAATATACTCGTTCTAGTGGCGAAATGGTTGCTCTCCAGGCAAAATTTCAGACTGGCAGCCCTCTAGTTGGCGATAAACAGTCAGAAGTAGCGATCGCCTATCAAGCCTTATTAAATCGAGGCAGTCAGATAATTGGTCGTAGCTTCTCCCCCGAACTCCTGCAACAGTTAAACTTGCGGACGGGGAATGAAAACAATTCCTATCGTGGTGGCTTGCTCCAAGATCTGGTGTCCCTTCAGTCTCAAGCCGATGGGCTAGAGGCGCGGGCAGCAGAATTAGCACAGCAGGTCAATCGACTAGAACAGCAGGAAAACATCATGGTGCGCCAAGAATCTACCTCTGCTAGACTACGGCAGGAAGTCAAGTTTGCCGAAACCCTATATTCTTCCAATCTCGCCAAATCGCGGTTAGCAGAAAGCAACCTCTATGATGCCTATCCGCAGATACAGGTAGCATTCCAACCATCTCTAGCCAAAAAACCCAGCTCTCCCGATCCCGTTTTGGTCGGTTTAGGAACATTCATGGCTTCAGTGTTTTATACTACGGCGATCGCTTCTTTCTGGGCAAGCAGCACGACGAAAACTCCCCGTCAGGTGCATAGCAACGGCAAAATCCCTCAAGCGATGTCTGCTGCCGATGACCTTAACAGTTTGATTAAAAAGTAAGAACTAAGAACTCCAAATAAATACCCCATTTACCCGACCACAATTATGCCCCAAGTATCAGTTGTAATTGCTGCCTACAATTTGATGGCGTATCTCCCCGAAACCATCGCTAATGTCCTACAGCAAACCTTTAGCGACTTTGAAGTCATTGTTGTCGATGACGGGAGTACAGATAATACCGCTCAATGGATAGAGCAAATTACCGATCCTCGCGTGCGTCTAATTTCCCAGGAGAATCAGGGACTATCGGGAGCTTGTAACACTGGTGTTATTAACGCTAGAGGCGAATATATCGCTTTTTTGGATGCGGACGATCTCTGGGAGAAAACCAAGCTGGCGCAGCAGGTAGAAATTCTCGATCAGCAGCCTGAAATAAGTATTGTCTCTACCTGGGTGACTTATATGAATGAGGGAGGAGAATCTACAGGCAGAATTGTTAAGCCTACCGCCGAGGGCTATATTTGGCGGCAAATGATTGAAGTAAACCAGATTGAATGCGGCAGCGTCATCATGATTCGTCGTAGCTGTTTCGACGAGGTGGGCTTATTTGATACTAATCTTAAATCTTTCGTCCAGGATTGGGATATGTGGCTGAGATTAGCCTTAAAGTATCAGTTTCGGGTCATTCCTCAACCCTTGGTTTATTATCGCCAGCGTTCTAGCAGCGGTTCGCGCAATCTGGCAGCAATGGAGCGTAGTTTTAATCTAGTTCTAACTAAAGCCTATGATGCTGCTCCAGCAGAACTCAAGCCCTATGTTAGTCACGGTTATGGTTTTGCCTATTCTTGTTTGGCATGGAAAGCATTGCAAAATCAACAGCCAGATTATCAGCGGGCAAAAGAATTTCAACAGACTGCTCTAACCAAAGATCCCGATAGATACTGGAGTAAAGAAAACCTCCGATTAACCTTGGCGATCGCTCTCATGCGCTGGCTGGGCAAACACAATTATCTCAAATTCCTCAGCTTTATGCAGTCATTACGCAGCAAACTTGACGCCGCATCGGTAATTAGCAGTTAAACATACTCTGCTTCTAAAATATGCTTAAAAATCAGCAAATTCAACCGCAAAACATTCCCGAGCAGATAGTCTGGTATTTGGCGATCTCTATTCTGCCGCTTTATTTGATTGGTTCTCTCTATATCGCTGTACCGCTATCAGGGACGGCGTTAGCTCTTTTTGCTCTCTGGCGATGGCGTGTTCAGACACCAGCAACCCCTCCTTTAGACAGGGTGTATATCTCGCCGACGGCTTGGGTTTGGTTGGCGGCTAGCTTGGTAATCGAGCTGGCACTGGTGGTATCTCACTTCAATTTTGATCTGGGATTCGACCAGATTGCCTTCTCCACTATCAACAATTGGTATCGACGCTGGGCAATCATTCCCATGTTTATCTTAGGGGGACATTTTGTTATTCGACCCAAGTTGATGTATCGAGCCGCCTGTATTATTGCCCTGGAAGCGGCAGCCCTGATTGTCATCGGCACAATTCTGACTAATTTGGGTGCTCCTAAAATCATGTATGAATCCCCTCTAGCAGTTTTTGGTGGCGGGGACGATCATTATCAGGTTCATTTGCTGCAAAACGCTTTAAAAGATCGCATTTATGCCTTTACTCCTTGGTATACGGCGACGGGGACGTTAGGTAATTTTTGCTTCTTTTTAGCCTGGGAAGAAAAAGCAGCCAAGTGGCGCAATGGAGGATTAGTGGCGGCGCTAATTTTAATCCTCACTTCCCAATCACGAGCCGCCTTGCTCTGTATTCCTTTTGTGCTGGTAGTAGTTTGGCTGGTCAGAAATATTGTCTATCCCCAGGTACAGCTTTTGTCTAGCTGCGCCTTGTTTGTCTTTGGTATTTTTTCTTTTCAAATTGGTAAGATTATCAATTTTGCCCAAGACCAGTTTACTAATTTTCGTGGTCGAGATTCTCTTTATTCCTCCCGTATTCGCAGTATCCTCTATCGGGCAACTATCAAAGAATGGTGGAATGAAGCTCCCATTTGGGGGCATGGGCGAGTAGAAGAAACAGGGCCTAGATTTGTAGCCTATATGCCTTTAGGAACACATAATACTTGGTTAGGAACTCTTTATACATTTGGTTTAGTTGGATTTACCGCACTGGCGATCGCCTGTTGTTTTACCTTCTTTAATTTGATTATTAGCGCTAGAGACTCTAACACCACCAGAGTAGGATTATGTTTGTTTATTAGCCTGTTTGTTTCTAGCTTTACCGATAGCTTTGAGTACGTTAACTATGCCTACTGGTTTGCCCTAGTCTTTATGGGAATTTCTTTGAGGCAAGGACAAGAGGAAGTTGAATTATCGGTCAAGAATTCTCAGTGGCAGTTGAACTGATGATTAACAAGTCTGATGTGGGTATCTTGGTTCAAGCTTACTAGGGGGATGACAACGATTCGTAAATTTTACTCCCATATCCCCCTCAAACCTTTGATATAAACTACATTCAGTCAACCTGCTGAATGTAGAATAAATTACAATCACCTATGCATCATAGGGGAATAATAAATTCCCCCAGAGATAACTTACACGCCTACTACCTGGGCGCGTTTGTATGCCTCGTCTAGTACTTCCGAGAGGGTAGGATGCGTATGAATATTAAAGGAAAGGTTTTGGACGGATTCCCTTTGGGCGATCGCATTTGCCGCTTCTTGGATCAAATCTGAAGCATGTATGCCAATAATATGCACCCCTAATAATTCTCCCGTATCCTGGCGGTAAATAATCTTAGCAATACCTTCGGTTTCCCCTTCGGCTAAGGCTTTAGAATTACCTTTGTAAAAGGATTTCACTGTCGCTACTTTGTACCCGTCTTGCTCTCCTAACTCTTTCGCTTGGGCTTCGGTTAGACCAACGTAGCTAATTTCAGGGTGGGTAAATGCCGCAGCTGGAATACAGCGGTAGTCAATTTCTTTGTCTATCCCACACATATTTTCGATCGCAATTACTCCCTGTCCCGAAGCAGCATGTGCCAGCATCATTTTACCTGTAGCATCTCCTACCGCCCAGAGATGCGGAACGGGTTTACCATCCCGCAAGACCTGCATTTTATCGTTGACGGGGATAAAGCCACGCTTGTCTACTTCTATCGCTAAGGTTTCTAAACCTAGTTTCTTGGTGGCGGGAATCCGTCCAGTTGCCACTAAGCAAGCATCTACTTCTAAGACTTCCACAACTTCTTTGGTTTTAGCGTCGGTTAACTCGATAGTTACGGGTGCGCCAGGAGTAATTTTAGTGGCAAAGACCCCCTTATAGGTTTCAATATCTCGCTTATCGAGGAGAACTTTCTTGGCAATCTTGGCAATATCGGGATCAAAGCCAGGCATAAGAGTATCAAGGGCTTCGATCATGGTCACTTCGCAACCCAAAGCCGTGTAGACATCGGAAAATTCTAAGCCAATATAGCCGCTGCCGATAATAGCAATCCAGTCGGGTAAAGATTCTAATTTAACCGCATTGTCGCTGGTAAAAACGGTTTTGCCGTCAATTTCAATACCTCTAGGGACAAAAGGAACTGAACCAGGACAAAGCATAATCTCTTTTGCAGTATAGGTTTTATTTCCTTGATCGCCTTTGACTTTAACTTTTTGCGTTCCCGCCAATTCCCCCCAGCCGCGAATAATATCTACTTTGAGACGCTTGAGACTGTTGGTTAAATCACCTTGAATCTTGTTAACTAAATTAGTCGCATGATCGGCGATTGCCTTACGCTCAAACTGTACACCTCCTAGCTGAATACCCATATCCTGTAAGTGATGAGTATCGGCAAATTCTCTAACTCGACCCGAAGCCGCCAACAATGCTTTAGAAGGAATGCAGCCACGGTTAACACAAGTCCCTCCCATGTCTCCTGCTTCAATAATTGCAGTTTTTAAGCCGCTTTTAACCGCATGGAGTGCCGCACCATGTCCACCGACACCAGCGCCAATAATAATTAAATCGTAATCAAAATCGCTCATCGCACTTCTTCTATAAAATTGCTGCAGTCTCTTATTGTAAAGTTTATCCGTAACTGAAGGGATGCGGATTGCTCCCCTGTTGGGCTGAGTTAGGAGTAAAGAGTAAAAAATAAGGGGCTAGGAGTCAGCAGTAAGAAGATATATTTTAAAGCTCACAGTTAGCAAGATTTTGACGGCTTCATTAACTCTTGATTTTGCGGCTAGGAATATTGGTCTATCGTAAATCGTAAGCTGTCCTGCGCTAGCCTAGTAAGCTCAAGCAAATTTAAATATAGTCATTCTAAATAAAAAAATTAGGTACGAAAATACTATTTATAATTCCCTAACCCTGTGCGTCTCCTAGTCTCTAATGCCCAACGGTGCGCGTTCCCTAGCGCCGTAAGACGAACGGCGCATTCGCGCCAGCGCTGCGAAGCAGCTTTGAGGGCGAGGCGAATGCCTCTAGTCGTC
>JBCCNG010000040.1:0-14062 GCA_039025955.1 Cyanobacteria bacterium P01_C01_bin.72
CGGCGTAGTCTTATTGTCGATGAATATCTGAACCGACTCGGAGGCGTGGAAATCTACGTACATTGCGTGAAGCTACTTAGGTATGGTCTATAGATTAATTTTAAGTTACATTTCGTGACTATATTGTTTGCAAGTAAATAAATAATACCTTTGTTATATTTTTGTGTCGCCAAATTTTAGATTATATGACGTTATCACTTGCTTATTTGGGCCCTACGGGAACTAATTCGGAAACAGCGGCTCTAGCTTATGCTGATTGGTTGGCTTGTCATCAGCAGTTAAATCCTCTGCTCAAACCTTATCCTAGTATTGCTGTAGCGATGCAGTCGGTGGTTGAGGGAGAAGTAGATCTAGCAATAGTGCCGATTGAAAATTCGATTGAGGGCAGCGTGACGGTGGTTCTCGACGCTTTATGGCAAGCAACTAATCTTTATGTCCATCAGGAATTAACCATTCCTATTGCTCACGGATTACTATCCTATGCCTCATCCTTAGAAGAGATCAAAACAGTATATTCTCACCCTCAAGGTTTGGCTCAGTGTCAAAAATGGCTCGCAAGTCATCTACCCCAGGCGCAGCTAGTGACTACTAAGTCAACTACAGATGGCATTAAGTATCTTCAGGGCGAGACAACAGCCGCCGCCGTATCTGCACCGAGAGCCGCTCAACTATATCAAGTACCTCTATTAAGACCTGATATCAAAGATCGTCCCGACAACTGTACCCGTTTTTGGATCGTTAGCTCAGAGGTCAGCAATCGCGGCAGCCATCTTTCGTTAGCCTTCAGTCTGCCTCACAATGTCCCTGGAGCTTTGGTTAATGCCCTAGCAATTTTTGCCAGTCGCAATATTAATTTAAGTAAGATCGAGTCTCGTCCGACCAAACGATCTTTGGGAGAGTATATTTTCTTTATCGATCTAGAGGGGAACTCTCATGATCCGCAAATTATTGATGCTCTAGATGATCTCTCATGTTGTACCGAAGTGCAAAAAATTTTTGGTAACTACAATCTTTTACCCACTATTACCACAGATAATTCGGCGGCTACATAAAATCATACATATAGTGATGCTATACGACTTCTATAGCTATGTGCCTAGTCATCTAAAGCATCTTTTAATGCTGTCCTGGCAGCTAGATGGCTACGGGTTGAACTAAGAATTTCCTGCTCTCTCTGTAAACGCTCTAAAGTATCCTGCATTTCTAATAATGCCTGTTGTTCTGATGCCACCCCATAAAGATTACTGGCAACCCAATAGGATAATTCTGTGGGGGAATCGGGTAAATCGTCGGGAAGCTCTATTTTTTGGCTTGTGAGCTTGGCGGAAAGATGTACCACATCTCTCAATAAAGCTTCTACTTCCGTTGCCATTGGGCCTAAATCTTGCGCTGCTGGTTTGTCTTCAATCCATTCAACCAAACCAACACGATAGGGCTTTTCCCTGACATACTCTAAAACGCGAAATCTTTGCTGTCCAAAACTAAGCATCTTCATGCGGTCATCAGGCAGTCTTTGGAAATGTAGAATTTCCGCACAGCAACCATATTCAGCTATTTTACCTGTAGCTGGGTCAATCGACAGCACTCCAAAACGGCGATCGTGTTCAAGGATCGTATTCATCATGATCCGATAACGATATTCAAAGATATGTAGCGGTAGCGGACGACTGGGAAATAATACTACCTCGGGTAGGGGAAACAAAGGTAATTCGCGGACTGCAATTGATGAAGATGCCATCTAAGCTTTTCTGGGGATAAGTTAGTATTGCTATGTATTTACTTTAACGGATTTTCTGACCTATGGTATACAGCAAAAAAACCCTCCAGATTACTATTCTAAAGGGCTACTGCCATAATCAGCCGTTATTTAGGTTCAAGTTTTAGGTTCAAATCTTAAGTTTAAAGCTTGACTTCAATGTCTACCCCCGCAGGCAGGTCTAACTTCATCAAAGCATCAATAGTCTTAGAAGAAGGTTTATAAATATCAATAATGCGGCGGTGAGTTCGGGTTTCAAAGTGTTCGCGGGAGTCTTTATCTACGTGAGGCGATCGCAATACACAATAAATTTTTCTTTTAGTCGGTAAAGGAATTGGTCCAACTGCGGAGGCGTTGGTGCGATTTGCGGTATCGACTATCTTCTCACAAGAAGTGTCCAGTAGGCGTTGGTCAAAAGCTTTGAGGCGGATACGTATTTTTTGTTGTTGGATCGTTGCCATGTTAATTGTCTAGGTACAGATAGGGAATAATATGTTGCTGATCAGAGCTAGCCACAGAAAATTATTTACTCCAGCTTGATTATCTCACAAAAACTAGGGAGAAGACGATGCCAGGTTGTTTAGCTAACAAAGTCTGCTCCCAGATGATTAGGTTGTTCTTTTGATGTAAGTAGTTCTCAGGGCTACTTGATAATCTTCGAGACTACACCAGCACCAATAGTACGTCCACCTTCACGAATGGCAAAACGCATTCCTTGTTCGATCGCAATCGGGTTGATCAACTCTACATTCATTTTGATGCGATCACCAGGCATTACCATTTCTACCGCACTACCGTCATCAGCAGTATAGTCAGTGATAGTTCCAGTTACGTCAGTAGTACGGACGTAGAACTGAGGACGATAGTTTTTGAAGAAAGGAGTATGACGACCACCTTCTTCTTTGGTTAGAACGTAAACTTCTCCTTCAAACTCAGTATGAGGAGTGATTGAACCAGGTTTAGCCAAAACCATACCACGTTCGATCTCTTCTTTTTGAATACCGCGAAGCAGTACACCAACGTTGTCTCCTGCTAGACCTTCATCAAGAGTCTTTTGGAACATTTCCACTCCAGTTACGGTAGTGCTGCGAGTATCTTTGATGCCCACAATCTCGATAGTTTCACCTACCTTAACCACACCACGCTCGATACGACCAGTGGCAACAGTACCACGACCAGTAATGGAGAATACGTCTTCTACCGCCATCAAAAAGGGCTTATCTACTTCACGTTCAGGAGTAGGAATATAAGTATCAACCTGTTCCATCAAGTTGTGAATTTTATCTACCCAAGGATCATCACCTTTGGTAGTGCTGGGCTTAGCAGTTAAAGCCTCTACTGCTTTCAGGGCAGAACCAGCAACGATAGGAATATCATCACCAGGAAAATCATATTCGCTCAACAGTTCGCGAATTTCCAACTCAACTAACTCTAGTAGTTCTTCATCATCTACCTGGTCTTCCTTGTTCATAAAGACGACTAGACTAGGAACACCAACTTGTTTGGCCAAGAGAATATGTTCGCGAGTTTGAGGCATGGGACCATCAGCAGCAGATACTACCAAAATGCCTCCATCCATTTGAGCCGCACCAGTAATCATGTTTTTGACATAATCGGCGTGTCCAGGGCAGTCTACGTGAGCGTAGTGGCGATTGTCAGTTTCATACTCTACGTGAGCTGTATTAATAGTGATACCACGTGCTTTTTCTTCGGGTGCAGCGTCAATATCTTCGTAGTTTCTAGCTTTAGCACCACCTTGAGCAGCCAAAGCTAGAGTGATTGCTGCGGTCAAGGTAGTTTTACCGTGGTCTACGTGACCTACTGTCCCAATATTGGCGTGATCTTTATTACGTTCAAACTTTGCGCGTGCCATTAATTTATTTTTTCCTTATTTAAACAAAAGTTGTTCCCTTATTTCTGGCGATAATTGCCTCAGCTTCATTGCGAGGAACATCGCTATATTCGCTGAACTCCATTGAGAAGATACCTCGTCCCTGAGTTTTGGAACGAATATCTGTAGCATAGCCAAACATTTTAGCCAAAGGAACTTGAGCATCAACTTTTGCTATGCCACTATCAGAATTCATGCCTTCAATGTTGCCCCGACGGGAGTTAAGGTCGCCAATTACGTCCCCAAGATATTCTTCAGGAACTTCAACCTCAACCTTCATCATTGGTTCTAACACTACGGGAGCAGCTTGATTTACCGCATCTCGTATCGCCATTGAACCAGCTACTTTGAAAGCCATCTCGTTAGAGTCTACATCGTGGTACGAACCATCGACCAAAGTGACCTTGATATCAATCAAAGGATATCCTGACAAGATACCAGATTCGCAGGTTTGTTTCACCCCCTGTTCTATGGGGGGAATAAACTCCTTAGGAATTGTACCGCCTACAATCTTAGAAACAAACTCAAATCCCGAACCTGCTGTCCCAGGTTCTACCTCCAAGACGGCATGACCATATTGCCCTTTGCCTCCACTCTGTTTGATATATTTTCCAACGCCTTTTCCTGGCTGTCGGATTGTCTCACGATAAGCAACTTGGGGCTTACCCACCGTTGCCTCAACATTGAATTCTCGCAACATGCGATCTACTAAGATCTCTAGATGGAGTTCTCCCATCCCCGCAACCACAGTCTGATTAGTTTCTGGGTTAGTACTTACTTTAAACGTGGGATCTTCATCCGAGAGTGCCTGTAAAGCTTTGGACAACTTTTCGACATCGCTCTTGGTTTGCGGTTCAACGGCGACAGAAATTACTGGTTCAGGGACATATAGAGATTCTAATATGATCGGATTCTTATCATCGCATAAAGTATCTCCCGTAGCTGCCAGTTTTAGACCAACTATTGCGCCTAGATCTCCTGCTCGCAGCTCATCTACTTCTATTCTCTCATTCGATTTCAACACTACTAGACGAGAAATGCGTTCTTTTTTTTGCTTCGTAGAATTATAGACATACGTTCCTTTGGCTAAAACTCCAGAATAGACTCTGATAAAAGTTAAACGTCCAAATTTATCGCTGGCGATTTTGAAAGCTAGGGCAGCAAAAGGTTCATCGTCACTAGAGGGGCGGACTGCTTCTTTTCCGTCGGGTAATTCTCCCGTAATTGCGGGAACTTCAGGAGGAGCGGGAAGGTAGTCTACTACAGCATCGAGGAGATCTTGTACTCCTTTATTTTTAAATGCTGAACCGCAAAGCATGGGCATAATCGAGCCTTCGATTGTCCCTCGACGAATCGCCGCCTTTATTTCGGCTTCGCTAAACTCTTCTTCCAGCATGAACTTCTCTAGGAGTGCTTCATCGGTTTCAGCAATGGATTCGATGAGCTTGGCTCTGTATTCTTGAGCCTGAGCCTTTAACTCATCAGGAATAGCGGTTTCTTCTATTTCCTTGCCTAAGTCATCTTTATAGGCGATCGCTTTCATCCTGACAAGATCGATAATGCCGCGAAACTCCGCTTCACTTCCCATCGGAATTTGGATCGGCACCGCATTTGCCTGAAGACGTTCCCGAATTTGTTCATAAACCTGAAAGAAATTCGCTCCCGTACGATCCATCTTGTTAACAAAGGCAATTCGCGGCACGTTATAGCGGTTTGCCTGTCGCCAGACGGTTTCTGATTGAGGCTGGACTCCACCAACAGAGCAGAAAACGGCAATTACACCATCTAGCACACGCATGGAACGTTCGACCTCAATGGTGAAATCTACATGTCCAGGGGTATCTATGATATTAATTTTGTGGTCTTGCCAACTGGTAGTAATTGCAGCAGCGGTAATGGTAATACCTCTTTCCTGCTCCTGCTGCATCCAGTCCATAGTGGCAGCGCCGTCATGAACCTCTCCCATTTTGTAGGCGATGCCAGTATAAAACAGAATGCGCTCTGTTGTTGTTGTTTTGCCTGCGTCTATGTGAGCTGCGATCCCAATGTTTCGCACTCGCTCCAAGGGAATGTTACGTCCCACAAATACCTCCTTGCATCTTGCAGGATGAAACTGCTAAATATGTCTATTTATTTAGCACTGTTTATAATTCTATACTTTTATCAAATAATTGAGTCTATCGTCTTAAAATCTTGCCGCTTTACAAAAATATTTAGATCCTATGGCGATCATCTGAAGCGCCTTAATTAGCAGTGCTGGTTATTTTGCCTGCAAAATTAATTATTGATTATTTTTTGCCAGAGAAGCTTACTCGCCGACTCATCTTCGTCGCGGTGCTATCGTGCTGCTAAGGCACAGAACTTGCTTCACTGTCGTGAGCCTAACCTCAGCAGCACCAAACGGCAGACCAGCGATGAGTTTACACAAGTCCTCTAATAGCGGTAGTGGGCAAAGGCTTTATTTGCTTCCGCCATACGGTGAGTCTCGTCTCTTTTCTTCATCGCCCCACCTGTCTCGTTAGCTGCATCCATAATCTCACTGGCTAGCTTGGTAGACATAGTTCGTCCACCTCGGGAACGCGCAAACTGAATCAACCAGCGTAAAGCCAAAGTTGTTCCTCTTCCTTGTCTGACCTCCATCGGCACTTGATAGGTAGCACCACCGACTCGACGAGCTTTTACTTCCACCAAGGGAGTGAGGTTTTTGATGGCTTGCTCAAATACTTCAATCGGGGCTTTACCAGTTCTTTCGCCAATGATATCCATGGCATCGTAGATAATTCGAGCTGCCAAAGAGTGCTTGCCACTACGCATGATTCTTCTAATAGTCATGCTAAGTAAACGGCTATTATAAACAGGATCGGGGGGGACAATACGTTTTTTGTTGCTAGAGCGACGAGACATGTGATTATTACTTTAAGTTGGAGAATATATAAGTTTTGATTGGGCTGCTGCTTAGGATGAGCAGACCTATGTTCGAGGATTATTGATCCTCAGCGATTCTACTAGTCTGGGTTTATCTAAGACTAAATGTAGAATCAGCTTGATTGATTGCTGCAATTCTGCTTGCTCACAAGTGCTTTACACTGGCTGAAGTTTCTCATCATCGGCTTGCTATTTAAAACGCCATATTCTCAAACTGCAACTCTTAAAATATGGCTATACTCTAGCTGTTTATACTTCAGCCGCTTTTAGACTCAGATTGACCTATGACTTAGGCTTTTTCGTTCCGTACTTAGAGCGGCTTTGAGCTCTATCTTTGACTCCAGTCGTATCTAACGTACCACGGACAATATGGTATCTAACTCCAGGCAAATCCTTTACCCTACCGCCGCGAATTAGAACTACGGAGTGTTCTTGTAGGTTATGCCCAATTCCAGGGATATAAGCTGTGACTTCAAATCCTGAAGTCAGACGAACCCGAGCTACCTTTCTTAGGGCAGAATTAGGCTTTTTAGGCGTTGTCGTATAAACTCTGGTACAAACTCCACGACGTTGAGGACACTCCTTCAAAGCTGGAGACTTGGTTTTTTTCTGAGATTTTGATCTTTCGCTGCGGATGAGCTGCTGGATAGTGGGCATGAGTTACCGATTTATGTGATTTTTAGTCTCCTTAATTGCTTAATGTCAAAATGATAAAGCACGCTGGCAGACAAATTCTGATTATATAGTAATTTTGCTTAAAGCGTCAATCTTAATCTTAACTTACGGCGATCGCCAACTAGAATATTAGTTGTTAAACACATAGAGCATTAGACAGATTTTAGACACAGAATGAAATGCCACAGCCACAGGTCTTTTGGTTTTGAGGATTGTGGAAGCGAAACCCTCCCCCCATCAAGTCGGCAACATAATCGAGCTGGAGAGATTCGACGTATTGCCAGGACTGATGATCGATCGCCAAATTGATCCCCGAGATCTTCAACCGATGCTCACCCGATACTCCTGAAACATTACCCACATCAGCCCCAGTCTCAAACTTCAGCTCGTAAAAAAAATCCAGGCAGCCACCAGATTTAACCATTAGTCTGAGGTGAATATCGGGAATCTTTCTACTGAACTGGATGCGTTTAATTTCAGCCACTGCAGCTGGACTAATATTAACCATAAAAAGAGCCTGTCTTACTTACTCACTATACCCTCAACTATGCTATAGCAAAATATGGCGAGTGCGGTCGCTTTAGCAGATGAGATGGTGGATAATGCAGGCTTTGATTAGATTATGTGAAATGTCTGATTCTGGTCAACCTAAACAGTTGATCTACTGGCGAGCATAATCATCACTGAAGCGAATGATGTCATCTTCTCCAAGATACTGACCGTTCTGAACCTCAATCAGTACTAGATTGATGACCCCAGGATTTTCTAGTCTGTGGGTAGTACATTGGGGAACATAAGTGGATTGATTACTGCCAAGAATCATCTCTTTATCGCCACAGGTAACTTTGGCTGTACCGGAAACAACAATCCAGTGTTCGCTGCGATGGTGGTGCATTTGCAGGCTCAGACGATGCCCAGGATTTACTTCAATACGCTTAATTTTATATCCTGTACCCTCTTCTAGAGTAGTAAAAGAGCCCCAAGGACGGATTTCCGTAGCTGCAACGCCTGCTGGCACAACGGGCGCCAACTTTGCTTGAGTTTGGCTCGAACTTGATTTAGTTTTTGTAGATTGAGACATAATTACTTGACTAGGTGACGACAAATACAATACGAACTTAATTTAATTCATAGCTATAGTTCCTTCTCTTTATGCATTAAAGAGTCAACTTATCCAAAAGATAGCAAACAATTGTATAAAAACTGAATACAAAATACCTTCATGTCTCTAATTTATACTCAATCTTTATAAATATTGATTGCAAAATGCTCATCAGCGTAGTTAATTTAAAGTTTGCATAAAGTTTTGGCTCTATTCTTTTGAGATCTTTTAGGTATATGCATGGACATAAAAAATTAATTTTTTGTGGTCACAGACCTAAAATATAATTCAAACTATAGCGGATCAGGCTTTTTATTAGATGTTAGTTCGGCTACAATTATATGCTACGCCTGCAAAGCGAGTGATTTTCAGCGTTTATACTAAAATTTATACCAATATTAGGGAGCGAATCTCCATGGCTATCAATCGAACCGATTAATTATAGACAGTACATAACCTTCAAAGCTGCGAAATTCTGCAAAATGTATCTCATGCTAAATATCTAGTCTACACTTTGCCACCAATGTTGATTCAGATATTTGCTGGATCACGAGCTTAGACCTTTGTAGATTGGCTTTGGGTAGTTTTATAAATATCGAATGCAGCAGCCGACTGTTTTGATTAGGTATGCTTTGCCTTTTTGATGCCAGCGTTTTGCGGTTCTTTATTGTTACAGGCACTAACATATTAAATTATCTAGGTAACGAATGTATATTTGTATACCGAATTTTTGTTATCTTCATTAATAGTCTAGAAACCAGACTTTAAAATGACTTTCAGGAGTCTTCAAATCCATCCCAAAAACAATTTAAAAGCGCCTGACGTAGCATAATTTATCTCCAAAAATTTATTACATCTGTATGAGAGAGCAAGAAATGAAATCCTTAAACACTAGTACTAATACATCTCAGTCCAACTTGTCGAGGAAGCCTTATCAGGGTCAACGATGGCTAGTAGAAGAAAGAGACGCTTGTGGAGTGGGTTTTATTGCCTACCAAGATGGTCGTCAGAGTAATAAAATCGTCCAGGAAGCTCTAAAGGCTTTAGGATGCATGGAGCATCGTGGTGGGTGTAGTGCTGATCGCGATTCAGGAGACGGGGCAGGGATCATGACTGCCTTGCCCAAAAAAATACTTGCTGCCTGGTCTGAAGAGAATAAGATCGAGTTACCTCCAGCAGAAGCTTGGGGAGTTGGCATGGTATTTATGCCCCAGAACGCAGAGCAAATTACTGAGTCAAAACAGTATATAGAAAAAGTTGTCGCAGGTGAAGGTCTAGAAGTACTAGGCTGGCGGGAAGTTCCAGTTAAGCCGGAAGTGCTGGGTCAACAGGCGCGGAATTACCAACCCCACATTGAACAAATTGTGGTAGCTTCGACGAAAGGTTTAACGGGAGATGAGCTAGAAAGAAAGCTATATATTGCCCGATCCCGCGTCGGTAAGAAATTATCAGACGATTTTTATATCTGTTCTTTTTCCTGTCGTACCGTAGTTTATAAAGGTATGGTACGCTCGGTCGTCCTGGGAGAATTTTATCAAGATCTAGTTAATCCTGAATATGAAAGCAGCTTTGCAGTATATCATCGTCGTTTTAGCACCAATACTATGCCTAAATGGCCCTTTGCTCAACCGATGCGGATCTTGGGTCATAACGGTGAAATCAATACTTTACTGGGCAACATTAATTGGATGAGTAACCGCGAAAAAGAGCTGGTTGCTGGCACCGGAGCTACTTTACTTGGCTGGACTCAGGATGAGCTTCAAGGACTTACGCCAATTGTTAACAATGACAACAGTGATTCCTACAATCTAGATAGCGCGATGGAGCTACTAGTAAGGACTGGTCGTAGCGTCACCGAAGCGACAATGATCTTGGTACCTGAAGCCTATCAAAATCAGCCCTCTCTCCAGCAATATCCCGAAATCGTTGATTTTTATGAATTTCATAGCGGACAGCAAGAGCCCTGGGATGGGCCAGCTCTACTGGTCTTTAGCGATGGTAAAACAGTAGGAGCAGTTTTGGATCGTAACGGTCTTCGTCCCGCCCGCTACACTATCACCCGAGATGGCTATGTGGTGGTGGGTTCTGAGACGGGAGTGGTAAATATTCCTGAAGAGGAGGTAGTAGAAAAAGGTCGCTTGGGTCCTGGTCAAACTATTGTCGTCGATCTGCAAACGAAAGAGGTTTTAAGGAATTGGCAAGTTAAACAAAGGGTTGCCCAGGCAAATCCCTACGGAAATTGGATTAAACAGCATCGGCAGACTGTCGAGACACGGAGCTTTGGCACAGAAAATCTTTTGAGTGCCGAACAGTTGTTAAGTAACCAAACTGCTTTTGGCTTTACCGCTGAGGATGTAGAGCTAATTATTCAGTCGATGGCAATTAATGGTAAAGAACCCACTTTTTGTATGGGTGACGATATCCCCCTAGCGGTGCTTTCGGATAAACCAAGACTACTCTACGACTACTTCAAACAAAGATTTGCTCAGGTAACAAATCCCGCTATTGATCCTCTGCGGGAAAGCTTAGTGATGTCCTTGTCAATGCAGCTAGGAGCAAAGGGCAACATTCTTAATCTCAAAGCAGAAGATGCCAAATTGCTCAAGCTAAAATCTCCTGTGTTGAATGATAAGGAGCTGGCAGGGATTAAGTCCTCAGACTTTAAAACCAAGTCACTGTCAACTTTATACCAGATTGCGACGGGTCCCAATGGCTTAAAAGATGCCGTAACCAAACTATGTGCAGCGGCAACAGCAGCGGTACAGGAGGGGGTGGAAATTCTGATTCTGAGCGACCGCCCTCAAGAACATCAAATTGGCACTGAATACAGCTATATTCCCCCTCTACTGGCGGTAGGAGCAGTTCACCATCATCTAATTCGTCAGGGATTACGGCTGCGGACTTCGTTAGTGGTAGATACGGCTCAGTGCTGGAGTACGCACCATTTTGCCTGCCTGATCGGTTATGGTGCATCGGCAGTTTGCCCCTATTTGACTCTGGAAAGTGTACGTCAGTGGTGGAATAGTCCTAAGACCCAAAAGCTGATGGCAAATGAGCGGATTGAGGCGATTTCTCTGGCTCAAGCGCAGCAAAATTACCGTAAGTCAATTGAAGCGGGTTTGCTGAAGATTCTTTCTAAAATGGGCATCTCTTTACTCTCTTCCTATCATGGCGCACAGATCTTTGAAGCCTTGGGTTTGGGAGTCGATTTGGTGGATTTAGCTTTTGCGGGGACAACTTCTCGTCTCGGTGGTTTGACCGTTGCTGAATTAGCCCAAGAAGTAATTGCCTTCCATCAGAAAGCTTTTCCCGAACTTCAGGGCAAAAGACTCGAAAACTATGGCTTTGTTAAGCATAAAAAAGGTGGTGAGTATCACATGAACTCACCCGAAATGTCAAAGGCATTACACAAGGCGGTAAAGAGCAATCAATACGATCACTACGAACTATACAAGCAGTATCTCAGAGGTAGACCCGCTACAGCGCTGCGAGACTTACTGGATTTCCAGAGCGATCGCCAATCGATTTCTCTCGACGAAGTGGAATCAGTGGAAAGTATTTTACGCCGTTTCTGTACAGGAGGTATGTCTTTAGGCTCACTATCCCGTGAGGCACACGAAACCCTAGGCGTGGCGATGAATCGCATTGGCGGCAAATCTAACTCAGGGGAAGGGGGAGAAGACTCGGTCCGCTTTAAAGTGTTGGATGACGTGGCAGAAGATGGTAAGTCTCCTACATTACCCCATCTGAACGGCTTGAGAAACGGCGATACGGCAAGTTCGGCGATCAAGCAGGTAGCATCAGGACGCTTTGGAGTGACACCAGAGTATTTAATGAGCGCCCAACAGATTGAAATTAAGCTGGCTCAAGGAGCAAAACCAGGAGAAGGAGGACAGCTGCCAGGGAAAAAGGTCAGCCCTTATATTGCTTCCCTGCGACGCTCGAAACCAGGAGTTACTCTAATTTCTCCCCCACCTCACCACGATATTTACTCGATTGAAGATTTGGCACAGTTGATTTTTGATCTGCATCAGATCAATCCTCAAGCCAAGGTGTCAGTGAAGCTGGTAGCAGAAATCGGCATTGGCACAATTGGGGCGGGAGTTGCTAAAGCGAACGCTGACGTGATCCAAATTTCGGGACATGATGGAGGTACTGGCGCTTCTCCCCTAAGCTCGATCAAACATGCTGGAGTATCCTGGGAGTTGGGGCTAACTGAAGTACATCGAGTCTTAATTGAAAATCAACTGCGCGATCGCGTTTTACTCAGAGCAGACGGTGGCTTGAAAACTGGTTGGGATGTAATCATGGCAGCCTTAATGGGGGCAGAAGAATATGGCTTTGGTTCGATCGCCATGATTGCCGAGGGCTGTATTATGGCTCGCGTCTGTCATCTGAATACCTGTCCTGTAGGTGTGGCAACTCAGCAGCAGTATTTACGAGATCGCTTTAAAGGGATACCCGAAGACGTGGTTAATTTCTTCTTCTTTGTGGCTGAGGAAGTGCGATCGCTCTTGGCAAAATTGGGCTACCGTAGTCTGAATGAAATCATTGGACGGGCGGATTTGCTCCGACAAAATGCTGATGTCAACATTGCTAAAACCAATGGTTTGGATCTCAATTGTCTAATTGATTTGCCTAACGTCAAAGATGATCGTAGCTGGTTAAACCATGGTGCAGTTCATACTAATGATCATGTCCTCGACGATGATATTTTAGCCGATGAGGCAATTCAAAGTGCGATCGCTAATCAAGGTACTGTAGCCAAAGACTGGAAAATAGTTAACACTGATCGTAGTGTCGGGGGGCGTATTGCTGGAGCGATCGCTTCTCAATATGGCAATAGCGGTTTTGCTGGGGAAATCAGCCTGATTTTTCAAGGCTCTGCGGGTCAAAGTTTCGGCGCATTTAATTTGCCAGGCATGAAAATGATTATTGCTGGGGAAGCTAATGATTATGTTGCCAAGGGAATGCACGGAGGGGAAATTATTATTGCTCCTGGCAGCAAGTCTAACTTCGATGCCGCAAACAACGTCATTATTGGTAACACCTGTCTCTATGGGGCAACGGGCGGTGTCCTCTATGCCAACGGTCGGGCAGGAGAAAGATTTGCCGTGCGTAACTCTCTCGGTAAAGCCGTAATTGAAGGCGCAGGAGATCACTGCTGTGAATACATGACAGGAGGCTTAGTTATAGTCTTAGGCGAAGTCGGGCGCAATGTCGGTGCGGGAATGACGGGAGGTTTAGGCTACTTCCTCGATGAGAATGATACTTTCCCCGAAAAGGTCAATCCCGAAATTGTTAAGATCCAGCGCGTCGAGTCTGAAGCGGGAGCCAAGCAGCTACAAGAAATGATTCAGCAACATGTCGCTCGGACAGGTAGTGCTAAAGGTAAAGCAATTCTGCAAGATTGGGATAATTACCTGGGTAAATTCTGGCAGGTAGTACCACCATCTGAAGCCAATAGTCCTGAAGCAGGGGCAGTAGAGTCGAAAACTCTAACTTCTGTTTAATTTTTGTTTAGTTTTAGTCAGGCGATCGCTTTTCTGCAAGTCAGGGCGATCGCTTTTTTGTATGGCATTACATAGCTCGACTTTATCCATTTTGATTTCATTGATAATCTTGAGCTTAAAAGCCTTATAGGGCAGTGGTTTGACTTTTTCAATATCGCTATAGTTGTCGAACATAGAAAAAGTTTTGACAAGAAAGTTAG
>JBCCNG010000041.1:0-14004 GCA_039025955.1 Cyanobacteria bacterium P01_C01_bin.72
TCCTGCGGGAACTACCGTTTTCAGTGGCTTTGGGGCAACTTCTCTCTTGATTTTAGTTGGGGTAGCAATTGATACTGCCAAGCAGATTCAAACCTACGTCATTTCCCAGCGTTATGAGGGAATGGTTAAACAATAACTGTTCAAGGCATCGGCAAGTCTCGGTATTGCTTCGGACTTGCCAAATAAAAATAATTTTGATAATGGCTTTACAACTTGGCTTTGAGTTTTTGAGAGAATGAAATTCTTTGATCGGCTTAAAGCCTGTAGCTTAAAGCTTATAACTAGCCGCGCAGCGGCACACAACATGGCAAAGCGATTAATATTTCTCGGTCCTCCTGGGGCAGGAAAAGGAACTCAGGCTCAGATTATCTCCGAGCAGCATCAGATTCCTCACGTCTCTACAGGAGATATTTTGCGGGCAGCAGTAGCCCAGCAAACTTCTTTGGGCAAGCAAGCAAAAGATTATATGAATCGGGGGGAACTAGTTCCTGATGCTCTAATTTTAGATCTAATTCAAGACCGCCTTGCTTATGATGATACAGCTAATGGTTGGATACTCGACGGTTTCCCCCGTAACGTCAACCAAGCGGCTTTTTTAGAAGAGTTGCTCACCAAACTGGGTCAAGAAGCTGATTACGTTTTGAATCTTGAAGTACCAGATGAGGTGTTGGTGTCTCGCTTACTAGAGCGTAAGCGGAAGGATGACAATGAAGCCACTATTCGTCGTCGCCTCGAAGTTTATCACCAAGATACCGTGCCAGTCATTGATTTTTATCAGCAGCGGCAAATCTTGAAGACTATTGATGGCGATCGCTCAATGGCAGAAGTAACCCAACAGTTAAGTGAAGTAATTGGTTAGGCAAATTATCGCCAGTGCCACACCAGAGCGGTTCAGCAAGCAATCGTTAATCAATAAATTGTGACGACGCTTCACTACTTATTCACTCACAACGGAGGTAAACATTGGCAAAGCAAGATTTAATTGAAATGGAAGGAACTGTAACCGAGTCTCTTCCCAACGCGATGTTTCGCGTCGATCTTGATAACGGCTTTAACGTTTTAGCCCATATCTCATGCAAAATTCGTCGCAATTATATCAAGATTTTACCAGGCGATCGCGTCAAAGTGGAGCTAACTCCCTATGACTTGACCAAAGGCAGAATCACCTATCGTCTCAAAAATAAGTAGTTAAATCCCCGAAGGACTAAGCACTTATTGATTTGACACAGTTCCAAATAAATTTATATAATAATAGGCTTGCAGTGCGGTCAAAGTAAGGCATGAAAGTTAGACCATCAATAAAAAAAATGTGCGAAAAGTGCCGTGTGATCAAAAGACGCGGACGAGTAATGGTGATTTGTAGCACTAATCTTAAGCACAAACAGCGTCAGGGATAACTATTAGTCTCCTGCTCTTAAATTTAGTTAGGAGTTTAGGTAAAAATTAACAAATTAATTAGGGAGTAAAAACGTGGCAAGGATTTCAGGCGTAGATCTTCCCCGTGACAAGCGAGTGGAGATTGGGCTGACCTACATCTTTGGTGTGGGCTTATCGCGAGCGCAAAAAGCAATCGCCGAAACGGGAGTCAACCCAGATACCAGAGTCAGAGATTTATCTGACGAAGATGTAACTAAGCTGAGAGCCTACATCGAAGACAACTATCAGGTGGAAGGGGACTTAAGACGCTGGGAAGCGATGAATATCAAGCGGCTAGCTGATATTGGTACTTACCGTGGTCGTCGTCATCGCATGGGGCTGCCCCTCCGCGGTCAAAGAACTCGCACCAATGCCCGCACCAGAAGAGGTAGAAGATTAACCGTGGCAGGTAAGAAGAAAGCTCCTGGTAAGAAATAGACCTTGAGCAGAAACATTCAGCATACCAAAAGTAGAACTAGATTACAAAAAAACAAATGGCGCAACCAAAACGCAGAAGTGGTGCGAAAAAGAATAAAAAAAATGTGCCTAACGGTGTGGCGCATATTCAGTCCACTTTTAACAACACCATCGTTACCATTTCCGACACCAGAGGAGATGTGATCTCTTGGTCTTCGGCAGGTGCTAGTGGTTTTAAAGGGGCAAAAAAAGGCACACCCTTTGCAGCGCAAACGGCAGCAGATAGTGCAGGGAGACGCGCTATGGATCAGGGAATGCGCCAGGTAGAAGTGATGGTAAGCGGGCCTGGTGCGGGTCGTGAAACTGCAATTCGAGCTTTGCAGGGCGTAGGGTTAGAAATAACTTTGATTCGCGACGTGACCCCCATTCCCCACAATGGCTGCCGTCCACCAAAAAGACGCAGAGTTTAAGCAGAGTCTAATTTTCAATCAAATTACCCAAAGCTTGTTAGTTGCAGCTACCTGCACTAAACATAATTTACCAAATTGCTTGTCGAATAAGAGGGAGAGTAGCCTGTGGCGCAATTTCACATTGAGTGTGTAGAGTCCAAAACCCTAAAAAACCAACACCAATATAGCAAGTTTGTCTTAGAACCTTTAGATCGTGGTCAAGGAACGACTCTAGGCAATGCCCTAAGAAGAGTTTTGTTATCCAATCTAGAAGGGGCAGCGGTCACCGCAATTCGCATTGGCGGCGGTATGGCAAAAGATGAAGGCAGACAAGAACATAAGTTTGGCTTTGCTACCCATGAGTTTGCCACGATTGAAGGGGTGAGAGAGGACGTACTGGAGATCATTCTCAATATGAAGGAGATCGTTCTCAAAAGCTATACCAACCAGCCTCAAATTGGTCGCCTGGTAGCTACTGGTCCAGGAACAGTCACCGCTGCTCAGTTTGAATTACCCTCTGAAGTAGAGACGGTGGATTCTAATCAATACGTAGCGACCATTGCCGAAGGTACTAGTCTCGAAATGGAATTTCGGGTGGAAAAAGGTAAAGGTTATCGCGCGGTGGAAAGAGGCAAGGAAGAAGGGAGCTCCTTAGACTTTCTGCAAATTGATGCTGTATTTATGCCTGTAACTAAGGTTAATTATAGTGTTGAAGATGCTCGGGTGGACGGTTCGGGTATTCGCGAACGCCTGATCATGGAGATTTGGACTAATGGCAGTATCAAGCCAGAAGAAGCCCTATCCCAAGCCGCAGGAATTGTCGTCGATTTATTTAATCCCTTAAAAGATCTAACCTTAGAACCAATTCCCGAAGACTACGAACCAGACGAAGATCCCACCAGTCAAATTCCCATTGAGGAACTTCAGTTATCAGTTCGTGCCTATAACTGTCTCAAACGGGCACAAATTAATTCAGTTTCCGATCTGCTTGACTATACTCAAGAAGACCTGTTAGAAATCAAGAATTTTGGTCAAAAATCAGCCGATGAGGTTATTGAAGCCTTGCAGCAGCGTTTGGGGATCACCCTAGCGCAAGAGAAGTCAGGCAAATAAACAGGCAAGCAAATCTTGCCATTTAGCAACGTCACGATCATACATATTAATCATGCGACATCGATGTAAAGTCAAAATGCTGGGTCTACCAGCCGACCAAAGAAAGGCACTAATGCGTTCTTTAGCCACGGAAATCATCCGTCATGGTCAAATCAAAACTACCTTAATTCGGGCTAAAGCTGTGCGTAGCGAAGTTGATCGCATGATCACTTTAGCAAAGGATGGTTCATTAGCCGCTAGAAGACAGGCGTTGGGCTATATCTATGACAAAGAGCTAGTCAGTGAACTTTTTAAAGCAGTAGGTGAGCGTTATGGTAGCCGCAATGGTGGCTATACCCGTATTGTGAGAACCAAGCGTCGTCGTGGTGATAATGCGGAAATGGCGATTATTGAGCTAGTTTAAATCTCAGAACGGTAAATTCCCGATTATTATAATCCATGAGAATAGCGTTACTAATTCAGTACTTGGGAACTAGCTTTCACGGCTGGCAAAAGCAGCCAAATCAGGTGAGCGTTCAGGGCTGTATTGAACGAGCGATCGCTAGCAGCACGGGTTATCAGATCAACATCTACGGTGCGGGAAGAACCGATGCGGGGGTTCATGCGGCGGCTCAGGTAGCACACTTTGAGTATCGCGGACCAATCCCTGCTCACAAATGGTCAAAAATCATTAATGCGAGACTACCAGAGGGTATACTAGTAAGGGCTTCGGCTCAAGTCAATGAGGATTGGCACGCTCGCTTTTCGGCGATTTGGCGACGTTATCGCTACACTATTTATACCGACAAGCGACCTAATGTATTTGTGAGCCAGACTTGCTGGCATTATTATCAGTCAACTTTAAACGAATCTTTAATCCAGCAGGCTTTAAATCCTTTAGTCGGGGAACATAGTTTTGCGGCTTTTAAAAGATCTGGTTCTGACCGTCTCGACTCTCAAGTTGAGGTGCAAACAGTTCAGTGCTATCGCCAAGGGGCATTTGTCCATTTAGAGATTCAAGCCAACAGCTTTTTGTATGGTATGGTACGCCTGCTGGTAGGAATGCTGGTGGAAGTTGGCATTGGCAAGCGATCGCCAGACAGCTTTACCCAAATCTGGCAGAGCCAAAACCGCGACGCAGTCAAGTATTCGGCCCCAGCCAAAGGTCTGTGTCTATTGAGAGTAGGTTATCCTGAGTTTCCCTTTCCTCAATCTCTGTGGTTTAATACCCAGCCGACTTTTCACCTAGCGAACTAATTCTTTTTATTTAAAATAATCCACAAGATACTATCACGGAAGATGAATAAAACTCCCCTACCCACCAAAGACACCCTAGACCAGAAATGGTACGTAGTCGATGCCGCAGAGCAACGTCTAGGTCGTTTAGCGACAGAAATTGCCATGATTCTGCGGGGCAAAAATAAGCCCAGCTTTACTCCCAACATGGACACTGGAGATTTTGTCATTGTCCTCAACGCGGAGAAAGTGATCGTAACTGGCAGAAAAAATGAGCAAAAGCTCTATCGTCGCCACTCTGGTAGACCAGGGGGCATGAAAATCGAGACTTTTGATCAGCTACAGGAGCGAATTCCTGAGCGTATTATCGAGAAAGCGGTCAAAGGCATGTTGCCCAAAAATGTGATGGGACGCAAGCTATTTACCAAGCTCAAAGTTTATGCTGGCGCAGATCATCCCCATGCAGCCCAGAATCCTGAAGTCTTAACTATCAATACTATCCCCCAAAAGAACTAAACCATGGAAACACAAGATAAAGTTGTATATTGGGCGACTGGTCGCCGCAAATCAGCGATCGCCCGAGTTCGCCTAGTACCAGGAGAAGGCAAGCTAGTGGTTAACGGTAAACCAGGAGAAGATTATTTTAATCGTATTCCTAGCTATCTCATGTCGATTAGAGGACCTATGGAAACCCTCGGTTTTGAAAGCGAATATGACATTTTAGTCAATGCTCATGGTGGTGGACTTACTGGTCAGGCGGATGCCGTGAAACTTGGTGTCGCTAGAGCTTTGTGTAAACAAGATCCCAGCAATCGTACTCCACTCAAAACAGAAGGCTATCTAACTCGCGATCCCCGCTGTAAAGAAAGAAAGAAATACGGTTTAAAGAAAGCGCGCAAAGCACCTCAATTCTCGAAGCGTTAGGTTGTTTGAACAGCTATCAGCTATCAGCCATCAGCTATTAGCCTGTTAGGCAATTAAATTTGAAACTATCTCAGATGGCTATCTATAAAAAAGCAAATCTTTAGGAAAAGCACAATGCCCAAACCTGAAATACACCCAACTTGGTATCCTGATGCCAAAGTTATCTGCAACGGCGAAGTTGTCATGACCGTTGGTTCAACTCAACCAGAGATTAATGTTGATGTTTGGTCGGGAAATCACCCCTTTTATACTGGAACCCAAAAAATTATCGATACCGAAGGTCGTGTTGATCGTTTCTTACGTAAATACGGTATGCTCGATACCTCCAGCGAAGGCGAAGCAGAAGAATCTCAAGCTGAAAAATAGCTATTCCCGACAATTATATGCCCAGCAGTTAGTGTAAATTGACTGCTGGGTTTGTTGTATCTCGATCAACGGCTGTGCCGTAGCTCTTAGCTATTAGCCTAATTGAATAAATATAGTCTTACACCCGATGGCGCTCTATAGTAATAAAGCTAGAAGCTAAAAGCTTTTGAATAAATTTATCAGTAAATCATCTTAGTTAGCTAAAAGCAAGAAAGAATATGGCTGAAGCATACTTACTAGATAAGCTCAAATCCGTAGAGCAAACTTTTCAAGAACTTACCCATCGTCTGGCAGATCCCGACATCGCTACCAATCCCGATGAGCTACAAAAAATAGCCAAAGCTCGTTCTTCCTTAGAAGAGACAGTCAACACCTATCGTCAATGGCAGTCGGCAACGGAGGAACTAGAAGGGGCAAGGGAGATTCAAAAAGAAGCAGTTGATCCTGAGATGAAGGAAATGGCTAGTATGGAGGCTAGCGAACTCGAATCACAACTAGAGGAATTAGAGACTAGACTGAAAGTCTTGTTGCTACCTAGTGACCCCAACGATGATAAGAACATCATGCTTGAAATTCGTGCGGGTACAGGGGGTGACGAAGCCAGTATCTGGGCGGGAGATTTAGTCCGAATGTATACTCGCTATGCAGAAACCCAAAGCTGGAAAGTCTTTTTACTGAGTGAGTCAGCAGCAGATATGGGCGGTTTCAAAGAAGCTATCTTAGAAGTTACAGGAGACTCCGTATACAGTAAGCTTAAGTTTGAAGCGGGAGTACATCGAGTCCAGCGCGTACCCCAAACCGAAGCCAGCGGTAGGGTGCATACTTCTACAGCTACAGTGGCGGTAATGCCAGAAGTAGATGACGTAGAGATACATATTGATCCCAAAGACATTGAGCTGAAAACGGCTCGTTCTGGCGGTGCAGGGGGTCAAAACGTAAACAAAGTCGAGACAGCGGTAGATTTAATTCACAAGCCCACGGGCATCAGAATCTTTTGTACCGAAGAGCGATCGCAACTACAAAACCGCGAACGAGCAATGCAAATTCTGCGGGCAAAGCTATACGAAATGGAACTAGCCGAACAGCAAAAAGAAGTTCGGGGCATGAGACTGGCACAGGTTGGTACGGGTTCACGCTCAGAAAAAATCCGCACCTACAACTATAAAGACAATCGGATCACCGATCATCGTCTGAATAAAAACTTTCCCTTAGCTAACTCCCTCGAAGGCGATATCGATGTAATAGTTCAATCCTGTATCTCTCAAGATCAGCAGGATCGACTTGAAGAACTAGCCCAATCTCCTGATACAGCGGAGGCATTAAACTAGAAGCGGCTAATCAGAAGAACGAGATGAGTTAGCGATTGAGCTTAAAGACGGCGTTTTTTAAATCTATCTATCGTACCTTGAAGAGAATTAAGGTATTGGTCGCTATCGAGAGTCTGCGGATCTAGTCTACCAGTGGCGATCGCTACTTCAGCTAGATCCTCAGCTTGAATACGATTACTACGAACAGCAGCCAGGAATCTACCATTGCTGGGAATGCCTTGATTCTTAAATCTTCCCTGATAAGCAGCTTTAACCAAGTTTGTAGGACTAATTTTGACAATATTATTACTTCCAAGATTATTATTGCTGTTATTGCGATCGGCTACAACCTCACTGGCAAAGGATGAATTGTAGCTGGAAAGCGTTATGGCAAATAGAGCAGCAAGAGCTAGAGGTTTCATTTATTTCATTCCTAATCTAAGACTGGTAAGTTTTTTGCTTGGTGTAATTATGATCATTACCTGCCTTGCTGAAAATAATCTAAGATTTGCGCGTTGCTTCATGAGCATTTGCTGAATAAATGCGTCAATTTTTTTAAAAGATAAGGTGGTACTAAGCCAACAATGAAATTAATATCGCAGTACGTCGATTGGTTAGGACAAGCTAAATTACTAGTTCGTAAGTAATAAGTAATAAGTCCTAACATAAGTTTGTATTGCTATATAGGCGCATCAATACCGTAGCACTTGTGATACGTTACTTGCTTGTCACTGTGCGCCAGAGATTTGCAACCTAAATGTTGCGAGAATTCCCTATTTTTCTGCAAGGTAGGGATGAATTGCAACATTTAAGTTAAACATGCTATTTTACTCCATCCCAATATCGGTTAGCTTCTAACTCCCAAGAGTCACATAGCTGTGAGCCGAAGTTAGTTTTGGAATAAACGGGTCGCACAAAAGGAATTTCGTCCCAATCTTCATTTCCGCTAGTAGTGGGGGCAGCAGCAGGTTCTGGAGTTGCCTCAGGTGCAGGAGCCACATAGGCTGGTGCTGGCGGGGGCGCAAAATCAACTACATTATCTGTTTGCTGAACTGGAACTGACTGGGCTGCGTAGCCACTATTACTATTAGTTCCGTTGATGGGATGGATGCGAGAGGCAACTAGCTTGGCAACCTTTTGCTTGTAACCCTCTGGCATTTCAACTAGGTTCATCGAGAGACGACCTTCAATAATAATTTTATTGCCAACGCTATAGTTATTTTTAATTTCTTCTGCTAATTTGCCCCAGCCTTCTACCTTCACTTTTCCTGGGGCTTCTCCTTCTCTAGTCGATTCAAACTCCACCAGCATGGTAGACACACTAGTTTGGTCTTGGGTAGAGCGTAGTTCAGGATCGCTAACAATCTCTGCCATCAAAATACAGGTATTCATCGGTTTGCTACTCCTTAATATCAATATCGTGAGTGTGAATCTAAATTACTCGAAACTATGTGAACAATTGTACTATTTATTGTCAGAACTTTGCTCCACGGTTAAATCAAAGCTCTCCCTGGAGAACAGAGAATCTAACTTGTCCGTAATTGTAACGGCTGTTAGTAATTTTGCTCACGGTCAATAAAGTTTTGAACTCGCTGACGATATTCTGTCAACTGTTCGTCAACCCAAAGGCGATCGCCACTATTGGCATAGATATGCACCAGGGGTTCTCCCGCATCAGGTAGAATTAATACCCAATTATCATTCTGAGGATTAATTATTTTTACCCCATCGATTAGCTCTAAATTTTCTGCGGGGTGGGTTTCCAAAAGATATCGCATCAAAGAGCCTTTGGTTTTCAAAGGACAGCGAATAGAGCAAGATTTGTGGTAGATAGGGGGCAGATCTTGACGAATATCAGCTAGCGATCGCTCTTGAATTGTCAGCATTTCAATTAATTTAGCAATACCAAACATGGCATCAAAACCAGGGTGTAGTTCGGGGAAGATAAAGCCCATCTCGCTACTCCCGCCTAAGACAACATTGGTATTGACCTGAGATGCTTCCATCAGGGCAGTGGGACTAACCTTGGTGCGAATAACTTTGCCATCGTGACGACGCGCAATCTCTTCGACGGCACTGGAGACATTAACAGGGACAACCACGGTACTACGGGGATTAGCAGTGAAAATAGTGTTAACCATCAGAGCAGTCAGTATTTCACCACGGATTGGTAAGCCAGCCTCATCTACCAGAATCAACTGCTCACCATTTGCCGACACCTGAACACCAAAATTCGCTTTCAAGGCTTCTACGACCTGTCCTAGCTGATCTAACAGTACTTCTTTTTGAGTTGCCGAGATTGCCGTTTCTTTGAGGCTCGCGTTTAAAACCACCGCATCACAGTCAAATTTAATCAACAACTGGGGTAAGATTGCCCCTGCCACGGCATACACATAGTCGATGACAATCTTAGAACTGCTGCTGCGCACTGCCTCTATATTGATATACCGAGCAAAAGCCCGACTGTAAGTATCTAAAACGCCGCTGGGATAGCTAACGCTGCCAATTTCCTGAACCGAGACGCGGCGTAAATCCTCTTTGAAATATGCTCCTTCAATCTTCTTCTCTTTAGATTTGGAGATGCTGATCCCTTGACGATCAAAAAATTCAATCAGCAAATAGTCTGGTCGATTGGGTTCTAAACGGATATGAATTCCGCCCACGACATCAATCATGGTGGTCATCATAGTACGAGCAATGGGAATGGCAGTAGCTTCCAAATTCTGCACATTAATCCCCGCAGACATCAATCCTGCAATCATGGCACGACTAACCATTCGGGAAACACTCCGCTGATCTCTGGAGACGATAACCGTTGAACCTAATTTCAGAGTTGAGCCATAGGAAGCACCCAATTTAACCACAAATTCGGGAGTCAAGTCGATATTTGCCAATCCCGATACGCCACGTTGTCCAAACAGATTGCGCTGGGCAGTATTACCCCAGATTAAATTGATATTTAAAATAGCCCCAGACTCAATTCTTTTGCTGGGCCAAACTCTAACTCCTGGGGCAATTTGCGCCTCTTCTCCAATGATCGATAAGCTACCAATTACCGAACCCTCTAAAGCTTGCGATCGCCGATCCATTCTTGTCCCCCGCGAGATAGTGCAGGCGCGTAAATGAGCTTCATCACCTACGGTTGCACCATTCCAGATAATCGGTCGCTTCAGATTGGCATCCGCACCGATAGTTACGTTATCACCAATTACCGTCCCCGCTTTAATTTTGACCCTAGCACCAATACGACAGTTATCGCCGATCATTGCGGGAGATTCGATTTTGGCGGTAGAATCGACATAGCTATTGCTGCCAATCCAGATGCCTGGAAATTTTTCCGAGTAGGGAAAGTCAAGCTGAACCCTTTGTTCTAAGCCATCATACTGAGCTTCACGGTAAGCCTCTAGATGCCCCACATCACACCAGTAGCCTTCGGCAACATAGCCATAAATTGGTTCTCCCTTGGCTAAAAGAATGGGAAATAGGTCGTTGGAAAAGTCGGATTCCTGATTTTCGGGCAGATAATCAAAAATTTCTGGCTCTAAGATATACGTCCCCGTGTTGACTGTATCGGAAAAAACTTCACTCAAAGAAGGTTTTTCGAGAAAGCGGTTAATTCGTCCATCAGGATCGGTAATAACAACCCCAAAATCAACTGGGTTGGGGACACGAGTTAGAATTAGGGTTGCTTTAGATTTCTTTTCGCGGTGAAAAGCGATCGCCGCCTGAAGATCGAAGTCGGTAATGGCATCCCCACTAATGGTAATAAAAGTGTCGTCTAGCCACTGCTGAATATTTTTCACACAGCCAGCAGTACCCAAAGGCTGTTCTTCTTCTACAGCATAGGTCATCTGTACTCCAAAATCACTGCCGTCCTGAAAATAATCCCGCATCACGTCAGGCAAGTAATAAAGTGTGGCAATAATCTCTGTAATATTGTGGCGTTTGAGCAGATTAATAATATGTTCGGCTATGGGGCGATTGAGAATTGGAACCATCGGCTTAGGAAGATCGCAGGTTAAAGGACGTAACCTAGTCCCTGAACCTCCAGCCATTAAGACTGCTCGCATCATAACCCCCTTGAATTATCGATTTGTTGGAATTTCATCTTTTTTATCCCCGTATTTTATTATTTGCCAGGAAATTAAGCCCAAAATATACCAAGTAAACGGCAGTAGTTATTGATAAAGAAGATTTGGCAATTGCTAGAATATAGCTGTTTTAGGTTTGTCTAATTGGTCAATATTGATATGCCCCAATTTATTGCATTTGTTTTGTTGGTTGTCTATGTCGGTGGAATTTGGAAGTTTTTATCAGGTTATCGTCGTACTAACTTCAATGCTAGTCTGCCTGGACGAATTACTCTAGCTCTATTATGGCCAGTGTTGCTCATTGGCAACAAATCCTATCGTCGCAATTTCCAGAAGGCTCTAAAAGGGAGATAAGCTAGTATCGCTGCGCGAAAGTAACACAAGGGCATAACATCAGAAGTCACAAAGGCGATCAGGTTCGCCTCATGTAGTCAGAAGCCAGAAGCATCTAACCATAAAGCTTTGATCGTTTACTAATGGTGACTGTATTTACGCCCTCATCTATTAGCGGCATTTTATTTTCAGCATGGCACAATTTCTGGGCATGAATAGTCAGGTTTGGCTAATTGGAGGGACTAGCGAGAGTGTGGCGATCGCCCAAGCTTTAGCTAAGTTGAATATTCCCTTGGTGATTACGGTGACAACAGCGTCAGCCCAGGCTTTATATACAGCTTTATGTAAAAATGTCTCAACAGCAATCAAGGTGATTGTGGGCAGCATGAACCCCTTAGCGATGCAGTCTTTTTGTCAGCAGCAGCAGATTAAAATTGTGATCGATGCTTCACATCCCTATGCTGCGACAGTTTCTCGTCAAGCGATCGCCCTGACGACTCAGCTAGGTATTCCTTATTTACGCTATGAAAGAGCTAGCCACCATACTAGTTCAGGTGAACCAGATAGTTCTCAGGTGATTGAATTAAGTAGCTTTACCGAACTTTTAGCGGGAGATTATTTAGATGCTCACCGAGTATTGTTAACAGTTGGTTGTCAAGCTTTATCTCAGTTTCAACCATGGCATAGTAAAGCTACTTTATTTGCTCGGGTGTTGCCCAAGATCAAGTCTTTAGAAACGGCGATCGCTGCTGGCTTTACGGGAGATCGTCTGATCGCCATCCGTCCTCCAATTAGTCTGGCAATGGAAACTGCTTTATGGCAGCAGTGGCAAATCTCTTTAGTCGTTACTAAAGCATCGGGCAAAGCAGGAGGAGAAGATCTTAAGCGGCAGGTGGCGGCTAGCTTAGGAATTCCCCTAATTGTAATTGCTCGTCCGCAAATTGTTTATCCCCGACAAACTTCGGAAATCTGGGAAATAGTGGCTTTTTGCCGACAGTGCTAGATATAAAACGGCACAAGAATTAATTAAAACGAATATACCTACTTATTTGGTATCAGACTAGACAAACGGGTTAAAGAAAAAATTTTAAGATTGCCTGTGGTATCTTTACTTAAAAAATATATGTCTCTTTATACGACAGTAGTACAATATGCTCTGTAGTATAAAAAACGCCATCCTAATATGCCCAATCAAGTTTTGCCAGAGAAGCCTCCGTCTAAAGTAATTTCACTAGGTTCAACGGTTTCTGCTCAAGAAAATGATTGCTCCATTGCTGACAGTAAGCCGAAAATAGCAGGGGTCAAAACCAAACTGATTTATAGTTTTCGCAATCTGCTCACCAGACCAAAGTATTTTGCCATTTTTGCTTTAGCTCGATTCGCTTTTCTGCGGCAGATATATACTTCTTTCCTTGGATTTTATGACTCTGCTTTACCCACTAGCAACTCTCCAGCAGAATCATTATTTGATTTAGACATTGCTGAAACTGTCAAAACTCTGAAGCAGGATGGTGTATGTCTTGGGCTAGATTTGCCATCAAAGTTTCTGGCTGATTTGCAGCAGTACCTCCTGACTCAAAGCTGTTATGCAGGGGGCAAAACCGAATTAGGGTTTAAAATTGCCGATAAAGAGCTGCTAGACAATAGTTTTGACCAGCCATTTTATGTGGCACGCTACTTTAACCTCAGCACTGGCTGTCCGCAAATTATTCAGCTTGCTAAAGATCCTACACTGCAAGCGATCGCCGAGCGATATATTGGGCGACCAGCGAAGTATACTGGAGCAAGCTTATTCTGGACTTTCCCCATTCAGGGAGTATCTGTCGATTCAGATCAGCAAATGTTTAGTCATTTTCACTACGATATTGACGATTTCGCTGGTTTAAGATTTGGTTTCTACTTAACAGATGTTGCTGTGGATGATGGTTCTCATGTCTGTATTCGCGGTAGTCATATTAAAAAGCGATTACGCTATCTCCTCAACTTTTTAAGCCGTATTCAGCCTGTAACGGAGTTGGTACGACTGTACTCAAAAGAGCAATTTCTGACGATTGCGGGAAAGTCTGGTACTGGGTTTATGGAAGACACTTTTTGTTTCCACAAAGGTAATCCGCCGCAAATCAAGCCTCGACTGTTTCTGCAACTTCACTTTGCAGCCCACAATTATCATCAAACCAGATATCTTGATGACCGCGATCCTGCAACTCTCACAGATTGGCTAGGAAGTTAATCTTAGATTAACTGACAATTAGTTCTTTGACTTTATTGAAACCGATTCTTTTTTTCCGACTAATTAATTATGGGTGTAGCCGTTGAGGTCAAAATCTGTCTGACTGACGGCAAAGACTTAACCATAATTTTACTTTATTTTAA